>DYEN01000209.1 GCA_020725705.1 Anaerolinea sp. | reverse complement strand
CCCAGGCCCGGCACGCCTTCGAGCAGCGCGTGGCCCCCGGCGACAATGCAGATCAAGACCTGGCGCACCACCGTGTCCTGCCCGACGATCACTTTGCTGACTTCGCGCAAGATCGCGCTGGTGGTGGCGTGAAATTCCTCAACGCTGATTTCGGTGGCGACGGCATCTGTCATGGCTGCTATTCCTTGTACTGGCTGGGGCGCGGCGCGCTAGCGGACTGCGGACTGCGGGACGTTCGGGATCACGGTGTTGCCTGCCGGATCAACGCCGATAATGGCGGACACTTCCGCAATTCCGGGGGTCACAAGCACGTAACCACCCTGCACCGGTGGCGCGCTGGCGCTCGAGCCGTCGGTGTAAATTACGGTAATGGCAGACACGGTGGGGTCAAACACCTGCCCGAAGACGATCGAGTAGGGCTGGCCGTCTGACGTCAGGAAGAGCGTGATACCAGCGAATGCCCCGGCGGCCAGGTCTTCGGCGCAGGCCACGGCCCCGTTGTCCGACGGAGTGCCCGGTACCGCGCTGAGCAGGAAGCCCGCGCACGGCTCGCCCGCAGCGCCACTGTAAGTGAACGCCTGAAGCTGGTCGGGTTCCAGCCGTTGATCCGTCCAGATGGTGATGTTGGACGGCACATCTCCCCGCCGCTGGATAAACTGGGCGATCAGGGTGAGCGGGTCGACGGCCAGCGGCGGGCTGACCGGCTCGCCCGACGACAGCGTGGGGACCGGCGCCTCAAGCGGCTCGACTGCCGGCGCCGAGGGCAGCGTCGGCGTCGCGACAGGCTGCTCGACCTCGTCCGGCCTAATGCAGCCGGCCAGCAGCGCGCCGATTATCACAATCAGGCACAAACCAATACGGGGACGATGGACACTCACCGGTCATCAGGTCCTTGTCGCAGGCTGGAGTCCTCACGGCTCCAGCGACGAGAAGTAGTCATGAATAATGTCGCGCTGAATGAGCGGAATGCGGCCGCTTTCGAGCGCCTGCCCGACGAAATCCTGGTAGCTGCCGAACACGTTCTGATAGAGCAGTGTAGACTGCCCGGCCGGGTTCCGCGTGAACTCGCCCTGCTGCCCAGGGATGGACTCTTCGCCCGTGATCTGCCCGCCCACGTCGAGCGCGATGTTGCTCTCGCCGCCAATCCACGACGGCGCATAGACGGCCTCGAACCGCCGCAGAGGCGAGTCTCCCTCACCGGGGCTGTTGCCGACCGAGATCTCGCCCGGTGGCGCGGTCGGACCCTGGGTTGTGTCGGTTCCGGCGCCGCCTTCACCTTCGCCTGCGGCTAGGGCCGCCCGCTGCTCACCTTCCTGCCCCTGCAGGCTTTGGGTCGAATCGCCCGGCGCCATCTGCTCGCCGCCAAGCTGCGCGCTCAGTTCGCCGCTCATTGCGGCTTCGTCGCCCAGGGCCTCGCCATCACCCTGCTGGCCCGTGCGTGACGACTCCGTTTCGCCCTCGCCGCCCTGATCCGACGGCTGGCCCTCGCCAGATCGCAAGCTCTGGCCAGGTTCGCCGGACTGCACGCCGAGATCGCTAATCTGATCGGAGTCACCGGACGCCGGCTGGGATCCGCTGTCGGGCTGCGCTTGCTGGCCACTCTGGAACTGCTGGCTGCCCGTGCCCGGCTGTTGCCCGGCGCTCGCCTGCTGCGGTTGCGAAGTTTGCTGGCCCGCGCGCGCGATCTGCTGCTGGCCGGAGCGCATTTGCTGGGCGGCGGCCTGCGCCTGTTGCGCCAGCGGCGACTGCTGAAGCTGCTGTTGCTGGTCGCGGGCGGCCTGCGCCGCCTGCCGCATGGCTTCCTGGGCCGCTTCCATGTCCCCCTGGCGCAGAGCTTCGGCAGCGTTCCGGAGCTGCTCGGACAGGGCCGGGTTGGTTTCTTGAAGCGCGTCAGCCGCCTGTTCGAGGCGCTCGGCGAGATCCTGGCGCTCCGCGAACGACAGCTCGCGCCCCATCTCTCGCGCCGCCTGCTCGGCTGCCTCAGCAGCAGCGGCCAGGTCGGGCCGCCGGAGCGCACGCGCCAGCTCCGAGGTCGCATTCGCCCCCGCCAGCGCGCCCGCGGCTTGCTGGTACGCCTCGCGCTCTTCGCCGAGCAGCCCTTCGCTCAGGTCGCGCATCGCCTGCTGGGCCTCGGCCATTGCGGCAACAGCTTCCTGCTGGCTGATGTCCTGCTGTCGCAGGATCTCAAGCGCCTCTTCCAGCGGCTGGCGCAGCGCCGCTTTCTCTTCTTCGGTCAGGCTGTTATTGCGGTCAATCTCCTCGATCTGCCGCTCCAAGCTGGCGATCTGCTCGGCAATTGCCTGATCAAGCTCGCGCTCGGCCAGCAGGCGGGTCGTGTGGGGGTTGTGCGTCAGCAGCAAGACGGCCAGCAAAGCGGCCAGCGCCGCCATGACGCCCAGCTCCAGCCACCGGAGCCGAATGGGCAGCCGCGCCGCCAGATTGACCGACTCGGCGCTGCGCAGCGCGTCGGACAACTGCCGCTCGACAAGAGCGGGGGGCGCCGGAATTGTTCCCGCCGTCAGCTCAAGCGCGGTGCTGGTGCGTTCCTTGAGCGCGAAGCGCCGGTCAAACCAGCGCGCCGCGCGCAGGACCGGCCGCGGACGCAGCCAGATCCAGCCGAGCGCGGCGATCAGCAACCCGGCAGCCAGCGCGCCGGTAATCTGGGCGATCTCGGCGGGCAGCAGCCAGGGGCGCAACCGAGAGACGAGAGCGAGCGCCACCCCCACGAGCAGCCCGGCGATCACACTGCGCGGCCCCCACACCACGCTGCGCGTGGCGTGCAGGTGCCGGTTCCAGCGCCGGACCGCGTGAACAAGGGTGCGTTCGGTGTGTTGGAGCGTGATTGTGTTCATGGCGCGCTCAATACCGCTCTATTTCGCCTCTCAATTGTACCCCGCCCTGAGCGAAATTGCCCGAACATCAGTTCTCAATCTGCCGGACGCGGTGCACAGCCAGCGCGAAGACAATGGCGGTCAGGGTCAAGTAGATGACGCTGAACGGAATCCAGGGCGAGATCAGCGTGATCGTCTCGCCACCTGATAAGGTATACGTGAACGTGCCAATAGTTTGTTGGTTGAGGAGCACATACTGGGTGAGCAGGGCGGTTGCCGCCGGGTTGGTCGAGAGGACGCCACCCAGAATATAGAGCAGGGCAAGCTGCGTGGTGGTGGACTGGATGTTGTTGGGCGAAAACCCGAAGAGCACCAGGATGCCGCCGATCATGACCGGAAGTCCGAAGGTGAAGAACGTTGCAGTGACATACGTCAGCACGCTGGCTGACAGGGTGCGGTGCGAGCGCGCGGAGAAGTAGATGCCGATGGTGCTGAACAGCAGCGCGGTGCAGATCAGGATGACAAACGACAGGATGACTTCGGTCTCGGCCACGCCGCCGAAGAAAAACGCGATGCTTTGCAGCGGCACGGCCGCCAGCAGCAGAAGCAGCACGTACAGCATCGACGAGGTCAGCTTTCCCAGCACCAGCGCCACCGGCGAGAGCAGGGTGGTGCGCAGCAGGTCGAACGTCTGATGCTCGCGCTCGCCGCTGATCGCGCCCGCGGTAAAGGCCGGGGCGATGAAGGCGACCAGCAGCATCTCGATCGCCACGATGCTGACGAACAACGTCCGCCCGATCTCGCCGACGTTGCTTTGCCCGCTCACGCTCATGGACGATTCGGCCACGGCGAGATACATCAACCCGGTGAACGCGCCCAGCACCACCAGGTAGAAGGTCAGCACGGCGAAGGCCCGCGAACCGCGCATCCGCCCGCGGATTTCTTTCGTGAAGACCGGGTTGTCGACCAGATACCCCCATCGACGGCGCAGGCCGTTCTGCGGGGCGTGTCCAAGTTGTGTGGTCATCTCTGCCTCGATGTCATTCGACTCATGACACGATGCCCTTGGTCGCCCGCATGAAGACGGTTTCGAGATCGTGCGTCTCTTCGGCGAAGTTCACCACCGGGATCCCCCGCGACGACAGCGCAAACAGCAGTCTGCTCACTCCCTCGTCGTCTCCGGTGAAATCGACGCGAATCCGGCGGCGCCCGTGATCATCGGGCATGTCGTTGATGCCGGTCACTCCTTCGACGTGCAGCAGGGTTTCTTTGGCCTGTTCGACCTGGCCGAGCAGCGTGATCTGAATCTCGCGCGCGGGCATCAACTGGCGGCGGATGTCTGCAACGGTTCCCTGGGCGACCATCTCGCCGCTCTCGATAATGCCGAGGTGCGTGCAGATCTCCGCCACATCCGCCAGGATGTGAGACGAGAAGAAGATGGTCTTGCCCATGCGCGACATCTCGACCAGTAGCTCGCGAATCTCGATGCGGGCGCGCGGGTCCAGCCCGGACGCCGGCTCGTCGAGGATCAGCACTTCGGGATCGTGAGCCAGTGTGCGCGCCAGACTAAGGCGCTGTTTCATGCCGCGGCTCAGTTTCTCGACCATGTCATCGCGACGGTGCGAGAGGTCCACCAGCGCCAACAGATCATTGATCAGGCCGGGGCGGTCGCGCTCGGGGATCTCGTAGCAGGCGGCGAAGAAATCCAGGTATTCCCAGACCTTCATGTCGTCGTAGACGCCGAAGAAGTCGGGCATATAGCCGATGGCGCGCCGCACCTCGCGCGGGTAATCGACCACCGAATATCCGGCGACGTATGCATCCCCGGCT
>DYEN01000208.1 GCA_020725705.1 Anaerolinea sp. | reverse complement strand
TGGACGCGTTCCACCGCGCACGCCGCCGCCTGAAAGTGACGGATTGCCCGGTTGAGCTGCCCATCTGCTTCGTGCACCCGGGCCAGGACCAGATGCGCGCTATAGCGCAGCCCGGCCAGTCCCAACGCGCGCGACAGGTCGAGCGCGGTCAGCGCTGCGCGCTCGGCACCAGCCGACTCGCCCGCCAGCAGTTGAGCCTGCGCATGCACCAACTGTGCGGCAGCATAATCCCCCTGCTGACCGCTATCCGCAAAGAATGCGAGCGCGGCCTGAGCATCTGTCTGGGCACCCGTCGGATCGCTCTGCAGCAGCGCGATCCGCGCCCGCCAGAGACGGCTGGTTGCCAGCCACGCGCCGGAGCCAAGCGACGCGAAGATATCCTCGGCGGTGTCCAGGGCGGCTTGCGCTGCGTCGAAATGCCCCAGCGCGCCCTCGGCAGATGCCAGCAGCAGAAGTGTGCGCGCCATCTCGTAGGCCGCGCCCGCCTCGCGATACGCCTCGCTGACCGCCAGCGCCAGCTCGCGCGCTTCGGGATAGCGGTTCAGTTCCAGGTAGCACACGATCATGTCTCGCCGGGCACTGGATTCAAGCAGCAGATGCTCGCCCACCTGCGAGACGACCTGATGAAGCAGGGCCAGCGCGTGCCGGTAATGTCCCTGCGCCTGCTCAATGTAGGCGATATTCATCTGGGCAACAGCGGCCCCATGCGTCTCACCCCGCGCGGCACACACGGCATAGGCGCGCTGGTGGTCAGCCAGCGCGCGCTGTAGCTCGCCCAGATAGGTGTAGGCGTAGCCCATATTGGTATACAGCGCGCCGAGGTACGGCTCGCCCGCTACACCAAGCGCCTCGGCAAGCGCCAGAGCGGCCTGGTAATGTGTCAGCGCCCGGCGGTAGTCGCCGAGCAGATCGAAGACGATCCCCGTATTGAGATCGAGGCGCAGCAGGATCTCGCGCGCGCCATGCGCCGAGAAGATCGCCCGCGCTTCTTCCGCTTCGCGCAAGGCATCGTCTACCCGGCCGATGTCCACGCTGATCAGCAGGCGCCCGATGCGGGTCCGCCCCCAGCCGACCTCGTCGCCAGCGGCGCGGAACATGGCACCGGCCTCATCCAACACGTCCCAAGCACGCTCAATCTCGCCCAGGAACTTGAGCGCGTCGCCGCGCGCCATCAACCCAAGCGCGATCTGGTTGCGATCGCCGCGCCGTTCCCCGACCAGCACGATCAGATTCGCCAGGTTCAGCGAGCGCCTGGCATCGACCCACCAGTGCCGGTCGGCTTCGCTTTTGAGATGCGCGACAAGGGGATGCGCAACTTCATCCGGGAGTGGCTCGTCCAGGCTAACCAGCGCATCCGGATCGGCGACGAGACGGCTCAACAGGTCATCAGTCATGGTCCAATGTTCGCCCCTCTGCTGCCGGGCGCCAGCCGGCATCACTCGTCCAGGCGTATCTCTGGGACCACGATGGACGGTCCCCCAGGGGCGGCGATGTACAGCTCGAAAGGTTGAAGCAAGAAGCCTTCGCAGCGAAAGGTGCCGAGGTCGCTTACCTCGGCGG
>DYEN01000207.1 GCA_020725705.1 Anaerolinea sp. | reverse complement strand
AGCTTCATCACCGTGTCGATCGCCTCAGCCGACCCGACGCCTTCCATCAGCGCGTAGATCGCCTCGTTGAGCATGGGCATCAGAATCCGGTTGGCGATGAAGCCGGGGTAGTCTGCCGCTTCGACCGGCGTCTTGCCCAGGCGCTCGCTGAAGGCCATCGCCACGTCGAGCGTCTCCTGGCTGGTCCCCAGGCCGCGAATCACCTCGACCAGTTGCATCAGAGGGACGGGGTTCATAAAGTGCAGGCCGATCACCTTGTCCGGGCGCTGCGTGGCCGCCGCGATCTCGGTCAGCGAGATCGACGAGGTGTTGCTCGCCAGGATCGTGTCCGGCTCGGTGATCTCGTCCAGCCGGCGAAAGATCGCCTTCTTCAGCTCCGGGTTCTCGCTGACGGCTTCGATCACCAACTGCGCGTCGCTCACGTCCATCAGGTCCAGCCCGGTTGTGATCCCGCTCAGCGCCGCGTCGCGCTGCTCGTCGGTCAGCTTGCCCTTGCTGTGCAGCTTTTCGACGCTGCTGCGGATGGCCGCCAGCCCCCGGTCGAGCGCCGCCTGCTCAACGTCGGTGAGCACCACGCGGTAGCCGCTCGTCGCGCAGACCTGGGCGATCCCGCTGCCCATCGTCCCCGCGCCGACCACGCCGACGGTCTGAATTGCGCTCACGTCCATCTCTCGCCCCCTTTAGAAGTTAGCGCTTGGCGGTTAACGATTTCCTCCGCTGCTCTATCGCTTGCTCTTGTGCTGCTTTTCGCCGTTTTTGGCCGCTTGTCGCTGCTTTTTGCCGCTTTTCGCCGTTCTTCGCTGCCCCTAGCGCACGATCTCCGCCATCTCCGCGATCAGCGGGTGATCGCGGTAGACGCCCCGGTACTCTTCCGGCAGCAGAGCCGCCAGCGCGCACATGATCCGTTCGGTGTATTCAGCCAGCTCCGGTCCCTTGGCGCGGCCTTCGGGCAGGCGGTACGGGCGCCCAATCCGGATATGCACGCGCGGGCGGGGGCGCTTCAGGACCTTCTCCGTGCCCCATACCACCGCCGGCACAATCGGCACGTTGGCGCGTGTGGCGAGGAAGGCCGCGCCCTCGCGCCCCTGGATCAGGCCGCCGGTCTTGCTGCGCGTCCCCTCCGGCGCGATCGCCAGCGCCGCGCCGTGTTCCAGCACCATCAGTGCCTTTTTCAACGCGTCGCGGTCCGCCGAAAATTGCTTGACCCAGATCAGCGCATTGACGCGAAAGAGCGGCTCCATCCACGTGCCGCGATACTTCTCCGCCGCCAGGCCGATAATCCCCGGCGGCAAATACGGCGTCATGGCCGCCACGTCGAAATAGCTCAGATGGTTGGCCGTCACCAGCAGGGGCGGCTCGGGGATATGTTCCTGCCCTTCGACGTCAACCCGCGCGAGCAGGTGTATGACGATCTTCATCAAAGGCCGTGCCCATCGAGACTGCTCGGTTGCCGGCCAGTCTGGGGGTCGTTGAGCGGGTGCGCGGGACATACACGTTCCTTCCTGGCGTTGCACAGCGCCAGCATACCCCAGCCACTCCGCGCTTGGCAAATCGCAGCCTGCCGTTTTGCGCCGTACAGGGTGGGCGCCCGCGCCGCCCTTCGCTATGCTCTGTAATGAACATCACCGGCGTATCAACCCGCCCCCGTACGCACGGGGCGCCTACCTGTAAGGATAGACGCATGACCGCACCCTGCCCCGACCCCGGGCCGCGCCCGGCTCTCGCGCGCGACTACTGGCCGACGGATGGCTGGCGCAGCGCTCCGCCCGACGAGCACGGCGTGGACCCCGCCGCGCTCGACGCCCTGCGCGCCCACCTGGACGAGCATTACCCGCACATCGACAGCCTGCTGGTCGTGCGCAACGGTTACCTGCTGCACGAGGATTACCGCCACACAGCCGGGCCGCACGACCTGCACAACGTTAAGTCGGTGACCAAAAGCGTGCTGTCGGCGCTGGTTGGCATCGCGCTCGACACCGGCGATCTGCCCGGCCTGGACGAGCCGCTCGGTACCTTTTTCCCGTACCACTTCGCCTCAATCGCGGACCGCGCCAAGCGCGAGATCACCCTCGAAGACCTGCTCACCATGCGCTCCGGCCTGGACTGGCAGGAATGGGGTCCCAGCACCGTCCAGATGACCGCCAGCCCGGACTGGATCCGCTACGTGCTGGACAGGCCGCTCGTCCACCGGCCCGGAGAGCGCTTCAACTACAGCACGGGCGACACGCATCTGATCGCCGGGGCGCTTCAGCAAGCCGCCGGGATGACGCTGCTGGAGTACGCCGACCTGTACCTGTTCGGCCCGCTGGGCATTACCGACCGCCGCTGGCCTACAGACCCACAGGGGATCACGGTCGGCGGGTCCGAGCTGGCGCTGCGCCCGCGCGATATGGCGAAGATCGGCTTTCTCTATCTCAACCAGGGCCGCTGGGATGGGCGCGACGTGGTCCCCGCCGGCTGGGTTCGCACGTCGACCGAGCCGCATATCACGGTTGTCCCGCGCGACGCCAGCAGCCGCCCGCCCATCTGCTACGGCTACCTGTGGTGGCTGCGCCCGCAGCAGGACCTGGGCAGCTTCCTGGCGGTTGGCTTCGCCGGCCAGTTCATCTACGTCCTGCCGGCCCTCGATCTTGTCGTGGTCATGACCGGCGACCTGAAAACCGCCCCGAAGACGTTCACCGACAACCGCATGATCCGCGAGTTCAACGTGGTTGAGGAGTTCCTCGTGCCCGCCATCCGGACCGCGTAGGGGTCCCCTCATCCCCCAGCCCCTTCTCCCCGCTAAGGGAGAAGGGGAGTCTGCACGCGGCGCCTCAAAGCTCCTCTCCCCGCGACACAGTCGCAGAGGGGTTTGGGATGAGGGGAATATACGCCCCTACACCCGCTTGATCCGCACGCGAATCAGGTATACAATTAGCACACAAGTTCTATTCACGGGCCGTCCAGCCGGAAAGGGGTATATGGCCGACCACGCGCTCGACCCGCTGGTGTACTATGCCGCGCCGGGACCGTTCACCGCACTCTCCGCCGGTGACGGGTACGCCCCGCTGCTGGCTGACCTGCCCACAGACATCCCCGCGCTGGTACATGCCGTCCAGGGAAACCTGATCCACATCTTTTGGGCGGGCGCCTACGGCGTCACGCTCACCGACGAACAACAGACCGGCGTCGGGATCCGCAGCGCCGCCGAAAAACTGCGCCGCATCCACGCCGCCGACCCCACCCCGCTGACGACACCCCGCCGTCCGGACGCCCGCCTGGTCGGCAACTGCCGCGATTTCTCGGTGCTGCTCTGCGCCCTGCTGCGCTACCAGGGGGTTCCGGCGCGCGCCCGCTGCGGCTTCGGGACCTACTTCACGCCAGGCTGCTACGAGGATCACTGGGTCTGCGAGTACTGGCACGCGGACGAGGGCCGCTGGGTGATGGTGGACGCGCAGCTTGACGCCGTCCAGCGCGAGGTGCTCAAGCCCGATTTCGACCCGCTCGACGTCCCGCGCGATCGCTTCATCACCGGCGGGCACGCCTGGCAGCTTGTCCGCGACGGCCAGGCGGATCCGGACGCGTTCGGCATCTTCGACATGCACGGGCTGTGGTTCCTGCTGGGGAACCTGGTGCGCGATGTCGCCGCGCTCAACAAGATGGAGCTGCTGCCGTGGGACTGCTGGGGCGCGATGCCCCGCCCGCAAGACGCGATCACGCCGGAAGCAGAGGCGCTCTACGACCGCGCCGCTGCCGTCTCGTGGGGCGACAACGCCACCTTCGCCGATCTACGCGCGCTCTACCAGGACGAGCCGCATCTGCGGGTCCCGCCCGTGATCTTCGACGTCGGCAGCGGCGCCCCGCGCGAAGTCACGCTGGCCAATGAAGCGGGCGTTGTGTTCTGAGCTGGCCGCCGAATCAAGCGGCGGCGGGCCGGGAAGCCTGCCGCCGCGGTGTGCGCTGCGCTCCGGGCGTGCTCAGCGCCGCCACCACACACTCGTCAGCGCGAAGATGATCAGCGCCCCGAAGAACGCCGCCACCACGTCGATCCAGCGGATCACCAGCTCGCCGCCCAGGATGCCGGTCGGCTCCAGGTTGAGAAGACTGAAGACAAACCCGCCAATAAACGAGCCGATCAGGCCGATGACGACCAACCCGGTCAGGCTCATCCCGCGGCCGCGCACCAACAGGTTGGCGAACAGCCCCGCGACCAGACCGATGATGATCCAGGTGATAATCTGTCCGACTGTTGTGCTCACCGTGACGGGTCGGTCGGTCACGGCCTGTAGCAGGAAAATAGGCATCTCACTCTCCTCACCACGGGATGGTAGTTCGCCGGTGCATAAGACCTATGTTGATTATGGTCTGTCCGCGCCGGGCTGCCAAGTGCCGGCGTGCTTCAAAACGCAAGGTCCTCCTTCCGGGCGAGAAAGAGGACCCGATTTGAGCGTATTCACGCCGGGCTTGCCCGGCCCGGGTCCATGCCAGGTCAAACGTGCGGGGATTGGGTGACGGGCGCAACCGGCTGCACCTCTACGCGAACGTCCAACACCACCGCCCGTCCAGGGCATCACACGCCCTAGCCGCCGACAGCCTCGAACACGTGCGCGACGGCCGTTCCGCCCAGCCCGCCCAGGTTGAGCGCCAGCGCCAGCCGCGCGCCGGGGATCTGGTTCTCGCCCGCGTCGCCGCGCAGTTGGCGCGCGATCTCGACCGCCTGGTACACGCCCGTCGCGCCGAGCGGGTTGCCCCGCGCCTTCAGCCCGCCGAAGGTGCTGATCGGCAGGCGCCCGTCGCGGCCCAGCGCGCCCTCAGCCGCCAGCTTCCAGCCCTCGCCGCGCGGCGCGAAGCCCGCCGCTTCAAGCTGGAGCGCGGTCAGGACTGTGAAGCTGTCGTGCAGCTCGGCCAGGTCGATCGCGTCCGGCCCGATCCCGGCCCGCTCGTAGGCCCGCCCTGCCGCCAGGTTGACCGCCGTCAAAAACAGCAGATCGCGCCGGTTGTGCAGGGCCAGCGTGTCGGTGGCTGCCGCGCTGCTCCGCACCCGCACCGGATGCGGCACGCTGTCCAGCGCGCGCTCGGTGGTCGTCAGGATCACCGCCGCTGCGCCGTCGCCTTCGGGCGCGCTGTCGAACAGATTGACCGGGTCTGCCACCACCGGCGCCTTGGCGAACGCGCCGGGCCGCAGTTTGTTGCGGTACATGGCGAAGGGGTTGGTCGCGCCGTTGGCGTGGGCGTTGATCGAGAAGCCCTCGAACTGCTCAAGCGTGACGCCGTGCTCGTACATGTAACGCCGCATCAGCAGCGCCGCCAGCGCCGCCGGAGTCGCGCCCGGCCCCGCCTCATAATCAGCGTCCAGCGCCGTCGTCAGGGCCGTGTCGCGCTCGCTGCCGGTGCGGTCGGTCGCCTTCTCGACGCCAAGCACCAGCACCGTCTCCGCCGCCCCGCCGGCCACCATCAGATAGCCCTGGCGCAGCGCCAGCCCGCCGGACGCGTCCGCCGCCTCGACGCGCAGCGCCTCGACGCCCGCCATGCCCACATAGTCCGCCACCAGCGCGCCCAGGTGGTTCTGCCCGCTGAGGTTGCCGCCCAGCGCATTGGCGACGATCACCGCATCCACCCGCTCGACCGCCGCGTCCTGGAGCGCCGCCTGCACCGCGCTCAGCGCGAGCTGGCGCAGGCCCATCTCCCAGTGCTCGCCGACGGGCGTCTGACCGATTCCGATAATTGCAACGTCTCGCATCGTGTGCCTCGTTTCGATAAGCCAGAAGCAGCTAGAAAGGCAGCTAAGAACAGCTAGAAACAGCTAGAAGCAGCTAGAAACAACAGGGGGCTGTTCTTTGCTGCTCTTCGCTGTTCCTCGCTGCTCTTCGCTGCTCTTTGCTGTTCTCCGCTGCTCTTCGCTGTTCTTCGCTGCTCTTCGCTGTTCTTCGCTGCTCTTCGCTGTTCCTCGCTGCTCTTCGCTGTTCTTCGCTGCTCTTTGCTGCATTTTGCTGTTCTTCGCTTAATCCACCAACAGCTTGCCGCGATAGCGGGCGTATAGCGCGTAGTCGATCTCGACTCGGCGCGCGATGTAGTCCTGCGTGCGAGGCGCCTTGTCGCGCCGCCCGGTGATGTGTTCCGTCACCACCAGATCGAAGGCGTCCGATCCCGCGCCGCTGCCGTAGCTGACCATCAGGATCCGGTCGCCCGGCTCGGCGATGTCCAGCGTGGCGGTCAGGCCCAACAGCGACGACCCGGCGTACACGTTGCCCACCACTCCCGACAGCAGCCCCGGCT
>DYEN01000206.1 GCA_020725705.1 Anaerolinea sp. | reverse complement strand
TCGTCGGGGGTCAGCTCTTTGGCTTCGCGTGCTTCACGCAGGCGCTGTCCCAGGGCTGCGAAATTCATACCGCTCACTCGGCTTTCCGGGCGTGGATGTTCGCTACCGCCGCGGATGATAACCAAAAGCGGGTGATTTGACCATGTCCGCGCGCGGCGGTGGCCTGTCACCCGCTGGATAGGCTGCTCGGAGCGTCGCTTGCTAGATGGCTGCCAGCAGCGCCTTCAAGTCGCCGCGGAAATGCGCCAGAAAGCGCGCCCACTCGTCCACTTCCGCCTGCGTGATCGGCGGCAGGATGCCCATCCCCATATGCGGCAGAAGCGCGTAGGGCGGGCGATCGAAGGCCGTAATCAGGCGCTCGGTGTGGCAGCTTGGGCACGTTGCGGCCAGGACCCAGGACTCCGCGCTGTGGCGCACAATGGCAACGTCGTCGGCTGCATATGCGTGGTTGCAGACGCTGCACGACACGTGCCGGACCACAAAAGCGATCAGGTCTCTGGTGCCGGAATGTTCGGCCAGCATGCAAAAGGTCAGGCTCCGGGGGAGTTACCCGGCGGCCTGGTCTTCCTCGCTCTCGGCCTCGACTGCTTCGGCAGCGGCCTCTTCGTCGGTTTCCTCGGCGCCCGAGGTCTCTTCGACCGCCGTCTCCGCGGCGTCTTCGGCGCGTGCCGGCATCAGACCCCGCAGGCTGGGAACCGGCTTGCCCGCGAGGTAATCCGCCACTTCTTCTTCGCGCACGACCACCACGCGCAGCTCCGGCGACACGCCGACCCCCAGGCGCACGGGCACGGTGTGGATGCCCAGCTCGCGCAGCGGGCGCTCGCTGATGCGGCGGCGGTTGATGTCGATGCCGGTCTTCTCTTCGAGCGCTTTGGCGATGTCCATCGTGGTGATCGAGCCGTAAAGCTTGCCGTTCTTGCCGGCCTTCACGCCGAAGACCAGTTCAACCCCGTTGATACGGTTGGCAGCTTCCTGCTCGCGCTGGTGTAGCTCGTTGCGGCGAATGGCCGCGTTTTTCAGCAGGTGCTCGTTTTCGCGCAGCGCGCCAGGGGTCGCCTTGATCGCCAGACCACGCGGGATCAGATAATTGCGCGCAAACCCATCGGCAACTTCCACCACATCGCCCGCGACGCCATGCTTATACACGTATTCTTTCAGGATGACCTTCATCGTTCACGTCCTTGACGTCCCGTCTAGCAGGCCGCAATCATACCCCAAACGCTGCGCTCACGCCAGGGTGGTTTTTCGCCGCTGTCACTGAGCGTCGGTGAGGGAAGCGCGTGGCAGGAAGTGCCAGGTCAGGGTAGGCGGAAGAAGACGCGCAGATCTTCGCCGTACTGCGCGACAGCCTCGTTCACCGCCAGCCCGGCCGGCACCTTGTACACCAGCCAGCCCGTCTTCTGCGCACCGCCGAGGATCTCGCCTTCCAGCACAGGATCGTCGATTTGGAGCGCATAGTCTGGCGGGAACAGCACACCGTTGCTGCCGACAAGCTGGAAGTTGTCGCGCAGTTCCGTCAGGTTGCAGATCTCCTCGCTGTCCTTGGTGCACAGCACTTCGAACTGCACCTTCATGTATTCCATCGAGCTGTCGTCGCCGGCGCCGGTCGCGCTGTTGGAGTCCGTAGCTACCGGGCGGATCACGCTCAGCGCGCGGATCTCGTACTGTGTTGTTTTGGCGAAGATGCGCGCCGGGACGGGGTTTTCGCGGGTGCCCCGGCCTTCGTTCAGACGGTCCGGCGCCGTCAGCGCACAGGCCGCGCCCGCGGCCAGCAGCATCACCGCAGCCAGGATCACCGGGAGCATCTCCCACCGTTGTTTCATGGTTTGAAGTTCTCCGCGCTCAGCGGCTCACAGGGTGCGCCCGGCACCACGGCAGGCGGGCAAGTCCGACACAAGACAGGCTCCCGGATCGCCGTAGCCGATCGTTCCGGCGTTCTGTCCGTGCTGTCGTTACATGCTTCATAGTAGCCGCCCAAACAGAGCGTGTCAACGGATAGGCGGCCGGCGCGACAGAAAATAAGCCGGTCTGCCTAAGCGCGGGCGGCCAGATGGGCCATTAGAGCGCGACTTACGCCCTGTGCCAGGCAGCCGGCTCCGGGACCGAATTGACGAGCATCCCGCCGGGGCGCCCGTTTTTAATAGCGATGATCTCCGCGATGATGCTCAGCGCGATCTCTTCCGGTGATTTGCCGCCGATGTCCAGCCCGATCGGGGTATGGATGGGGGGGAACTGCGTCAGGTCAAGCCCGGCGGCTGCGGCCCGCTCGACCCGCTCCAGATGGCGCACGCGCTTGCCGATGGCGCCGATATACGCGACGCGGTGCCCGCTCAGCGCCTGGAGCATCGCATCCTCAAAGCGCGGCTCGTGGTTGAGCGAGACGATATAGGTTCGCTCGTCTACGCCGACGTGCTTAACGACTTCCTGCGGCCAGGCGGCCAGCACCAGGTCGGCATCCGGGTGTTTGGCGCGCGTGGCAAACGCGGGCCGCCCGTCGGTCACGATCGTGCGGAAGCCCAGCATCCGCGCAAAGCGCACCAGCGGCACGGCAGCCTGATCCGCCCCGAAGATCAGCAGCGTCGGCGGGGGCAGGACCGGTTCGAACAGCGCGACACGCCCGTCTGCATAGCTGACCGTGACCGGCCTGTCACCGCTTAGCGCGGCCAGGGCGTCGTGGATGATCGGCTCCGGCAGGTCCGGGCTGGCGCTGCCGGTC
>DYEN01000205.1 GCA_020725705.1 Anaerolinea sp. | reverse complement strand
TGGTGACGGGCGGGCTGGCGCCCACCGGGTTCAACGACGGCGTGAATGCCATTGACGACCGCGTGTACCTGCGCCAGATGTACGACGCCGGGATTGCGCAGTGGTCGGACGCCATCGGCGCGCACCCGAACGGCTGGGCCAACCCGCCGGACAGCACCTGCTGCCGCAACAATCGCCCGGCGGTGGCGGCCTGGGACGATCATCCCAGCTTCTTCTTTAAGGACACGCTCAGCGATTACCGGGCGATCATGGTCGAGAAGCTCGACAGCGGCACGTACATCTGGGCGACCGAGTTCGGCTGGGGGTCCAACGACGGTCTGAATGTCACCCCACCCGAAGCGCTGGGCTTCGTCGAGTTCACCAGCCTGGACGAGCAGGCGCAGTACATCGTGCGTGGCTTCGAGCTGGGCCGCGAGCTGGGCTATGTGGGGCCGATGTTCCTGTATAACCTGAACTTCTGCACCGTCGTCGGCCAGACGGGTGAGCAGTGCCTCTTCAGCCTGCTTGACCCCGCCGGCAACCCGCGCCCGGCGTACTTCGCCGTGGCTTCGATGCTCGAATAATAAGCGTTACGGCGAGAGATGCTCGCCACAAGCCAGAGTCAAACGCCCGAAGCCGCGATGCTTCGGGCGTTTTGATTCTGCTTCGGACCGGGCGAGCGGCAGGGTTGCTTGCTCGCCGGCGCGCTCCGACCTCACGGACTCTCTACAACACCCGGCGTCGGTGTGAGCGTGCGCGTGGGCTGCGGCGTCGAGGTTGGGCGCGGGGTGTTGGTCGCCGTTGCGGTGGGCGTCTCGGTGGCTGTGGGCGTGTCGGTCGGCGTGTGTGTCGCCGTCATGGTGGCGGACGGCGTCGGCGTGTTGGTGTCGGTCGGCGTGGGCGACGGCGTGCGGGTCAGCGTCGCGGTCGGCGTATCGGTGGCCGTGGGTGTCGGCGTGCTGGTCTCGGTCGGGGTGGGGGTTGGCGTCGAAGTGGGCGTGAGTGTCACCGCCGGCGTGCGGGTGATAATCTGAGTGGCCGGGGTGCTGTCGGCTTCGGGCGGCCCCGCGATGCGCTCGGCGTGCACGGCGAGTTGCGCCGTCAGCGGGAGCAGGCGGACGCGCAGGATGCCGTCGCCATCCTCGGTGAGCGTGGCGGATTCCTCGCCGATCACGTTGCCGGTGATGGCGTCCCAGATGGTAATGCGATATGTGCCCGCGGGCATGTCTGCGATCCGCAGACTGGCGTCCAGCGGCTCCGGCTCGACGCCCGCGGCGATGGTCTGGTGCGTGTAGTCGCGGTGATGGACCCAGATGGCTGCTTCGCCTCGCACGCGGTCCGCCAGTCCTAAGGCGCGAATCGGCGAGCGGTAGGCGCCGATCTCGATGTAGTCCAGGTGGATCCAGTCCTGGCCGAGGTTATCCAGCACAACCGTATGCTCGCCCGCGCTGAGGGGTACCGTTACCAGGATTGCGCGGTTGCCGGGGCTGAAATCGACGCGGGCGACTTCGGCCCCATCGATGTTAATGACCAAAATAGATGGCGCGGCGGTCGAAACCTCGCGGATGCCGATGCGCAGTTCGGTGTCGACCGGGGGCGAGATGACGAACGTCTGCGGGCGGCTGCGCTCCGGGTTGAACTCCCCATAGAGG
>DYEN01000204.1 GCA_020725705.1 Anaerolinea sp. | reverse complement strand
GCGGCCCGACATCGGCGCCCTGCCGGTTGAGCGTGGTCGGGTCGTGGATTGTGAAGAAGACTTCGAGCAGCTCGCGGTAGGTGATCACCGCCGGATCAAACGTGATCTGGACCACTTCTGCGTGTCCGGTGCGCCCGGAGCAGACCTGCTCGTAGGTCGGATGGGGCACGTGTCCGCCGGAGTAACCAGAGACGACATCGGTCACCCCCTGTAACGCGTCGTAGATCGGCTCCAGACACCAGAAACACCCGCCGCCCAGCGTTGCCTGTTCCATCATCACCTCGCTGTCTCACACTGCGGTTGTGTCGAGATTATAGCGATCTCAGGGCGCAACTGGCGGTCGTTCAGTCCGCAGGCTCCCACACCGTCACAACGGAACGATGCACGACTGGTGCAGCGCCCGCGCGACCGAGATCCGGTGGTGCCCATCGACCACGTAGTACACCTCGCCAACCCGGATCAGCACCACGGGCGGAAGCGGCGTGCCCCGCAGCATCAAGGTTGCCACTATCCTAGGACACAAATGCATAGAAAACGCAGAGAGGCCGCCAAGCGCGCAGACTCTCTCCCGCAGAGGCATTTCCGGCGCCAAGAGGCAGGCGCCCGCGCTTCGCGCTACAATTGCGCAACGATGTTGTTCATGGTCTCTCGTTGAGCGGTTGCCGCCGGGCCAGAACCCGGCGAGTGAGTAAAGGACAGACCATGTCTCAACCCTTCATCCTGGGGGTCAACTACTGGCCGCGCCGCAAGGCGATGTTCTGGTGGTCGGATTTCGATGCCGGGGAAGTGCGCGAGGAATTCGGCGTGATCGCGTCGCTGGGAATGCAGATCGTGCGCATCTTCCTGCTGTGGGAAGATTTCCAGCCGGCGCCGAACACGGTCTCGACTGAACGTCTGCGCGATCTGAGAGCCGTCTGCGACATCGCCGCCGACCTCGGCCTGGGGCTGGACATCACCTTCTTCACCGGTCATATGAGCGGGCCGAACTGGGCACCGCCCTGGCTGCTGGACGAGCGCATCCCGCCGATGCCCCCCGGCAAGCTGATCAGCGGCGGGCGCCCGGTGAATATCGGCTACCGCAATTACTTCACCGACCCGGTAGCGCGCGAAGCCCAACGCCTGCAGGTCCGGACTGTGGTCGGTGCGCTGCGCGATCACCCGGGCGTGTGGATGTGGAACCTGGGCAACGAGCCGGATCTGTTCGCCATCGCGCCGGACCGGGACAGCGGCCGTGCATGGGTGCAGGAGATGACCGGTCTGATCAAGTCGATCGATCCGGCGCACCCGGTCACGTGCGGGCTGCATGTGGCCAGCTTGTTCCGCAGCGATCCGCTGCGCATCGATGACACGTTCACCATCACCGACGTAGCCGTGATGCATAGCTACCCGATGTATGTACCCTGGCTCGACAACCCGCTCGACCCGGACTTTGTCCCATTCACCTGCGCGTTGACGACCGCCCTGTGCGGCAAGCCTACCCTCATGGAAGAGTTCGGGGGCTGCACCGCCCCGCCCGGCGAGCCGTCACAGACCTGGGAGTGGGTGTCGTATGGCGAGCCGCGCGCGCAATTTATGGCGTCCGAAGAGGACCTGGCCGCGTACATCCAGGCCGTGCTGCCGCGGCTGGTTCAGGTGGGCGCCACTGGCGCGATGATCTGGTGCTACGCGGACTACGCGCCGGAGTTGTACGATCGCCCGCCGTGCCTGGAGTCGCGTCACGAGCGGTTCTTCGGCCTGGTGCGTCCCGATGGCTCGCTCAAGCCACACGCCGAGGTAATCCGGCAGTTTGCGGCCACGCAGCCGGTCGTGCAGCCGCCCGTTCACACGGTGACGCTGGACATGACGCCCGACGATTTCTACGCGGACCCTGAGGCCAACGTCCGGCGCCTGTACAGGACATACCTGCAGCAGCGCCCGCCTGTGCCACCAGGCTGAGTCCTGGCACGCTGCCCGGCACATCGCATACCATGATCCCGATCACCGCCCCCGCCCTGTCCGTCCTCACCCTATGCGAGCGCCGCGCCTGGCTGGACACACACGCCGAGCAGCCGGACGACGGCCCGCTGACCCTGAGCGTCGAGTGGGCCGGGCGCGGGCCGGCCATGCTCGAAGAGCATCGCGCGGCAGACTGGGCCGGCGCGGTCGAACAAACCCGGCGGTGGATGCGGCAGGGCGCGGCGTGCATCTACGGCGCCTGCTTCGAACTGCACGTGCCGCTGGACCTCTCCGATCGGGTCTACACGATCCGCGCCCGCATCGACCGGCTGATGCGCGTCGAGCATGTGGGCCGGGTCTGCTACGCGCCTGTTCTGCTGCGCGAACCGATGGCAGCAGACGAGGCCGATCGGGGTGTGCTCGATCTGTGGGTGTGGATCCTGGCGGCGCTGGATGGCAGCCCGCCGCCAGCCGAAACCTGGCTTGGAGTGGACGCGCTGGGGCGGGCACGCCGGCGCCTGCCGCACGACTATGATGAAACGCGCGTGCTTGACGCCCTGACACGGGCGGCAGACGTGCTGAACCGGCCAGACGCGCCCGCCGTGCGCCTGATCGAAGCCTGCAAGACGTGCCCGCACCAGATCGCCTGCCATGCGATCGCCCGCGAGGACGGCGCGCTGGAACTGCTGTACGGCGTCTCGCGGCGCGTGCGCGAGGGGCTGCGCGCAGCGGGGTTCTGCTCGCTGGCCGAGGTGGCGGCGGCTCGCGTCGATGAGCTTCAGATGGTAAAGGGCATCGGTCCGGCGACGGCCCCGGTCATCCACGCCAACGCGCGCGCCTGGCTCACAGGGCGCCCGGTGCGTCTGCGTCCGGCGCCGGACGTTTGCTGCAGCGGCGGCTGGATGTTTGACCTGGAAACGCTGGAGCGCAGGGGACAGATCGTGCCCTGGTGCATGGGCTGGTGCGACGTATCCGGCCGGGCACAGATCGCGCTGATCGGGCCGGTGCAGACGCCCGAAGTGCTGGCTCTGCCGGGCGGGCAGCAGGTCACGCTCGCGCCGGACAGCGACAGCCTGTGGGAGATCTTCGCCGCAGCGGTGGACGATGGCCGCCCGATCTTCCACTGGAGCGGCTACGACGCAGCCATCCTACGCGCTACGGCCCCGCCGGCGATCCAGGCGGTGCTCGACCCGCGCCTGCAAGACCTGCACCGGCACTTCACCCGGTCGATCAGCCTGCCCCTGCGCAGCACATCGATCAAGGCGGTGTCAACCTATCTCGGCTATCCCTGGCCCGGCTATAACGAGTGGTTCGCGGCGTATCTTGACTACCGGTACTGGCTGGACAGCGGCGCAATCGACGCGCTGGAGCGTGCCTGCCTGTACCAGCGCGCCGATGTCGAATCGATGGCCTGGGTCTGGCGGTGGTGGATGGTCACAGACGGCGCGCCGGACCTCAATCCGGAGGCGTGAGCGCGGCGATCTGCGCGTCCAGGCCGGCAAGCGCGCCGTCCAGGTCACGATACCAGATCAGGCGCAGCGCGGGGTCCGGATTGCCATGGATCATGGCCGAGAGCGGCGCGCCTTCCTCGCACAGGCAGATGACGGGGATCCGCCGCCGGTGCAGCGCATAGCCGATCTCGTAGCCCACGCCCAGCGAGGGGACGCTCACCTCGGCCACAACCAGATCGCTGGCGTCCAGCCAGGCTACATCCTGCGCGTAGATGGCGCGGTCATCCAGCCCGGCGTCTTGCAGTGTGGCGAACGCAACCCCCTCAGACAGCACTGTGTGCCCCGCCTGCTGCAAGTGCGCGACGATCGCCTGATAGCGCGCCTGTAGCGCCCGTCCGCCGCGAATGGATGCCGCAAAGTAGATTTGCATGGGAGGCCTGCCCTGCCTGATGGTATAGGGACATCGCCCCTCATCATAGCCGGGCGAACCTGCCGCCACAAAAAACCGCGTCCCGGATGTGGGACGCAGGGCGCGCCGGCGAGAGCCGCCTTAGGCAGCGGGGGCGGGATGCTCGACGTACAGTTCGCTCGCCAGCTCGTTACCGAGCACCAACCGGTCCCCGGCGCACTCCAGGTGAACCGGGCCGTTGAATGGGCTGCGCGCGACAACCTGAACAGGTGTCCCCGGCACGAGCCGGACGCTTTCCAGATAGCGCAGCTTCTCCGGATCGTGGGTCTTAACCCGGCTGACCTGGGCGGGCGTATGCTCCGGCCATTCGCTCAAAGGCTTGTCGTCGATCACCGGCATGACGCCGTCCTTCGAGGGAATCGGTTCGCCATGCGGGCAGCGCTTAGGAAACCCCGCCATCTCGTCCATCCGCTCGATCTCGCGCTCGTCCACGCCGCGCTCCAGCCGGTCGACCATGTCATGGACTTCATCCCATCCGAACCGCATCACCTTGACCATGAACGCTTCGAGAATGCGGTGGCGGCGAATGACATGCAGCGCGATCTTCTCGCCCTCAGGTGTGAGCTGTACGCCCTGATATGGCTCATGACGGATATAGCCGTTCTCCGCCATGCGGCGCACCATGCGCGAAGCCGCCTGCAGCGATACCCCCATCGCGTCGGCGATCATCGACAGCGTCGCCCAGGGATGCTCTTCCTGAAGGCGGTAGATCTCGGCCAGATAGAACCAGACGGTCGGACACATGACAAACCTGCTACATTCAGTTGAGGCGCCACATGGCGCGCGGAACCCGGGGCCGCTGACACGGCCAATTTTTTAAAGATTTGTTTGAGAAAATATACCCGGTTCGTTACCCCTCTGCAACAGATTGACATCCGGCCGCCCAAAGCCCGGGTTGGTTTCAACCGGGTTGAAACCGGAAAATCCCTGTCTGTGAAAATCGTCTTTAATATCGGGGCCTTGAGTCCGCCGGAAAGCTGTGGTTAAATCGGCCAGCAGTTGAGAATGATTCGCAATAACGAGGGGTCTCGTGGCTGCGAATCGCCGTGGCTCTATCTCTGCGCCATAGAAGGAGCGTTGCATGGTTCGTGTGCGTCACGCTATCGCCAGCCTGCTGCTGGTAATAGCTCTGGCCTCGATTGTCATCCCCATCCCGCCCAGCAACAATGGCGAGCATTTGCTGGATGCAGCCGAGGCGCAAGGTACCAGCCTCACAATTTACTCCGGCCGCAGCGAAAATCTCGTTGGGCCGATCATTGAGCAGTTCGAAAAAGATACCGGTATCGAAGTCGACGTGCGTTATGGCGATACGACCAGCCTCGCGCTGGCCCTGGTCGAAGAGGGGCCTAACACACCCGCCGACGTTTTCTTCTCTCAGGATGCAGGTGCGCTCGGTCTGCTGGCGGACGCGGACCTGCTCACCCCCCTGCCCGCGTACATCCTGGACAGCGTCGAGCCGCGCTTCCGCGACCCGAACGGCGCCTGGGTCGGCATCACCGGACGGGCGCGGGTGGTTGCGTACAACACCGATGTGCTGTCTGAGGAAGACCTGCCCGAAACGCTTTTCGGCTTCACTGACCCGGTCTGGCGCGGCCGGATCGGCTTCGTGCCGACCAATGCGTCCTTCCTGGCTCACCTGACCGCCATCCGCGTGGTGGAAGGCGATGACGCGGCGCGTGCGTTCGTTGAAGGGCTGCTGGCCAATCAGGCGTTGGAGTACGAGCGGAATCCCGCAGCGGTGGCCGCCGTTGCCGCCGGCGAGGTCGATGCCGCCCTGGTCAACCACTACTATCTGTTCCGCCTGTTGGCGGAAAATCCCGACGCGCCGGTTGCGAACTACTACTTCCCCGGCGACGACATCGGAAACCTGATTAACGTCGCGAGTATTGGGATCCTCAGGGCGTCGGACGCCAAGCCGCTGGCCCAGCAGTTCATCGCCTATCTGCTCTCGCGCACGGCGCAGCAGTACTTCGCCGAGGAAACGTTTGAATATCCGCTGCTGATCGGCATCCCCGCAGACTCGCGCCTCAAGCCCCTGGACGAGATCGAAACGCCTGAGATCAATCTCAGCGATCTGCATGACCTGCAGGGCACGCTCGATCTGCTGGACAGCCTGCTGACGCAGTAGCCGCATCGGTACCACCCATGTTAAAACAGGGATCGTCGGGACTGTTCGGTCCTGACGATCCCTGCTGTCAGGGCCGAGGTCAATGATTCGCACGCTCCCGCGTTCCACACCAGCCTCGCGCCTGCTGCTGGCGGTGACAATCCCGCTGGCGCTGGCGCTGCTGCTCCCGACGGTCTACCTGGCGATGCGCGCCGCGCAGGTGCCGTCCGGTGACGCGCTCAGCTATCTCACGCGTGCCGGCACCCTGCGCGTGATCGGGCGCAGCCTGCTGCTGGTCGGCGCCGTGTCGCTGTCGGCAGCGGCAATCGGCATCCCGGCGGCCTGGCTGACGGTTCGCACCGATCTGCGCGCGCGCCGTCTGTGGACGGTGGTGCTGACGGTACCGCTCGTCATCCCATCCTACGTCTTCGCGCTGGCGCTGGTCGGTGCGCTGGGGCAGCGCGGATTCGTGCAGGGCTGGCTCGCGCCGCTGGGAGTCGAGCGGCTGCCATCGATCTACGGGTTCTGGGGGGCGTGGCTGGCGATCACGCTGCTGTCCTATCCCTACGTCTTTCTCAGCGTTCGAGCAGGGCTGAAGGGCCTTGACCCCGCGCTGGAAGAAGCCTCGCGCACGCTGGGGCGCTCTGGCTGGCAGACGTTCCGCCGCATCACGCTGCGCCAGCTTATGCCCTCAATCACCGCGGGGGTGCTGCTGGTGGCTCTCTATACGCTCAGCGACTTTGGCGCCGTCGCGATCATGCAGTACAACGTTTTCACCCGCGCCATTTACCTGCGTCTGAGCCTGGACCTGGGGCTGGCCGCGCTGCTGTCGATCGTCCTGGTGGCGCTATCGATCGGCATCCTGGTGCTGGCTCACGCCAGCGAGCCGCGCGGCAGCCACTACGTCCAGCGCAGCGCGCGCGTGTCCCGCCGCGTGACGCTAGGTCGCTGGCAGTGGGCGGCACAGGCTTTTGTGGCGCTGATCGCCCTGGGCGCGTTGATTGCACCGCTGGGCGTATTGAGTTACTGGCTGGTCAACGGGTTACAGCACGGCGAGACGCTCAACAGCGTCCTGGTGCCGTTGCAACGGTCGATCCGGGCGGCGGCGCTGGCGGCGCTGGCCGCGGGGGTGCTCGCGCTGCCGTTCGTCGTCTTGCAGGTGCGCTACCCAAGCCGGTTGAGCCACGCCCTGGCACAGGGCGCCTATCTCGGCTACGCGCTGCCGGGGGTCGTGGTGGGGCTGGCGTTTGTCTTCCTGGGCGCCAAGGCCCTGGGTGCGCTGAACCAGACCTTCGGCTTGAGCGACTATCGCAGCCTGGGCCTGCTCGTTTTTGCCTATGTGGTGCGCTTTCTGCCCCAGGCGATCGGGCCTGCCCGCGCCGGTCTGCTTCAGGTAAACCCGCATCTCGAAGAAAGCGCCCTCACCCTGGGCCGCAGCCGCCCGCGTGTTTTCCTCAGCGTCACGCTACCCCTGATGCGCCCTGGCGTGATTGCGGGGGTCGCGCTGGTTTTTCTGACGGCGATGAAAGAACTGCCTATCACGCTGCTGCTGGCGCCGACAGGCTACACCACGCTCGCGACGCAGATCTGGTCCGCCAGCAGCGAAGCATTCTACGCCCGCGCAGCTGCGCCCGCGCTGGTGCTCGTGTTGATCTCCGCGCTGTCGCTGGTCTATATCCTGGATTCCGATGACTGAACCCGCCGCCATCGTCTGCCACAATCTCAGCAAGTCGTTCGGCCCGGTCCGCGCCGTCGAGTCGGTTAGCTTCCGCCTGGAGCGCGGACACTTTCTGGCGCTGCTCGGTCCCAGCGGGTGCGGCAAGACCACCGTGCTGCGTATGATCGCCGGGCTGGAGACACCCGATACCGGCACGATCGAGCTGGCCGGGCGCGTGGTCGACGGTGGCGGTGTCAGCGTGCCACCCCATCACCGTCGCGTCGGGTTAGTCTTTCAAGACTACGCGCTGTTCCCGCATCTGACCGTCGCCGAGAACATCGCCTATGGACTGGGGCGCGGCGCCGAGCGGCGAGAGCGCGTCGCGGCCCTGCTCGATCTGGTCGGACTGGCAGGCTACGACACGCGCTACCCCCGGGAGCTTTCCGGCGGGCAGCAGCAACGCGTGGCGCTGGCCCGCGCGCTTGCTCCGCAGCCGGACCTGCTTCTGCTCGATGAGCCATTTTCGAATCTGGACGTCGCGCTGCGCACGCAGGTACGCGAAGACGTGCGGCAGATCATTCTTGAGGCAGGCGTCTCCGCCATTCTGGTCACGCACGATCAAGATGAAGCCATGAGCCTGGCAGACTGCATCGCGGTGATGTTCGCCGGGCGCATCCACCAGATCGGCACAGCCCGCGCTTTATACGAAGCGCCGGTTTCGCGGCAAGTCGCACAGTTCCTGGGCGAGGCCAACGTGCTTCCGGGCGAGGCACGCAGCCGCACCGTATTGACTGCGCTCGGCGATCTGCCCCTGCACGACCCTCAGCGCGGCCCGGTCGACGTGCTGCTGCGCCCTGAAGCGATCGAGCTGTCGGCAGAGGACGCCGGTACCCCGGCCAGGGTTCAGCGCGCGGTATA
This sequence comes from Anaerolinea sp., assembly GCA_020725705.1. Taxonomy (GTDB): domain Bacteria; phylum Chloroflexota; class Anaerolineae; order Aggregatilineales; family Aggregatilineaceae; genus DYGX01. The sequence continues at coordinate 1,620 of DYEN01000204.1, read as the reverse complement.
TCACGGCTCGCATCAGGCCGTGTGGGTGACGCTGGCGGACGGCACGGCGCTTAAAGCGCTCGCCGGCCCCGAGGGCGAATGGGTACCCGGTGCGGTAGTTAGAGTGCAAGTGCGCGGCCCAGTGCTGGCCTTCCCACGCGCGGAGGGTTAGCTCCGGCCTGCGTGAAGCAGAGCGCCCGGTCTCCTCACAGGCAGAGCCGGGCGCCAGATGCAGGATCGGCAGGCTGAGCGGCAGCTATCGCTTCCAGGGCGGCGTGCTGGGTAAGTGTTGCTCGAACTCGGCGATCAGCCCGGCCTCATACTCGCCCGCGTAGGTCCCGGCAAAGAAGCGTTCCATCGCTTCCTCGTAGAACCGCTGCCACGATGCTTCCTCGTCGCCGGGGATGATCGGGTAGAACAGCGCCTGGTTGGCACGCGCCGCCTGCATATCGCCCGGCGCATCCCCGATCATCAGGATGTGGTCCGGCGCATAACGCCCGCCCGACGCCAGCGCGAGGTGCTGGGCTTTCTTGCCCATCTCCTGCCCCGCGATCACAGACACGTACTGCGTTAGGTCGTGCTCGCTCCACTCTTGATGGAGCGCAGCGGTCGGCGTGGCCGACACAACGATCATATCGGCCCGGCCCTGCAAGGCCTGCAAGCTCTCGCGCACATAGGGGAACGGCGGCACGCCGTGAACCATCTCCGCGATAGCCCTGTTGACGGCGGTTGTCCATGCCAGAGCGCGCTCCAGTTCCGGATCGCCCGGATGCTCGGCCATATACGCTTTCAGCCCGCTGTCGCTATGTGGATAGCGATCCTGTTGGATGAAGGCGCGCAGCGCGTTGGCCTGCGGGATCGTCACGCCGCGCCGGATCACCTCTTCGCGCTCGCGCAGCAAGTCGAAGACCATTACCAGCGCCGGCCAGCGGTTCGTGCCGCGCCAGGTCGAGTAGAGATTGACGAACTCCGCCGCCTGACGCGCGTACTTGGACACCGGTTGTAGGTTCCAGTGCAGGATAATGTTGGGGATGAAGCACTCCTTATGCTTGATCTCCATCGTATCGAAGGCGCACCCGTCCGAATCGATGCCGATTAGGAACTCGTGGCGGGGACGGAAGTCGCGCAGGGGTTGGGCAGCATCAGACATTGAAACTATCCTTTCGTTTGCCGGTACGCTTGCGGCACATAGGCGGGCAACCGCTGCTCGGCGAACACCGGCGCGAGCCGGGCGAAACGCTGCAACCCGTCGATCAACGGAACCTGCGGCGTTTCGGTGCCGATCAGAGGCCGCGCATAAGCCAGAAAGTCGTCGGTGACATCCAGCCGGCCGGGGGCGATCCAGTCTGCGGGGAAGGTCCGCTCGGAGTTGGCGACCTGCTCCAGCGGCACGCGGTCGTAGCGCACGCGGTAGGTGGGACCAGGCTCGCGCAGGATGGTTGCCATCCAGCCGTTCTCGCCCGCCAGCGCGATCTCAACCGCCTTGCGGCCAACCTGGTACGCCTCTTCGAGATCGACGGTCGAGGCGTAGAGCATATCATGGCGCTGGCCGGTGCCGGGGATGTTGGCGCGCGCCGAACCGGGCACAGGCAGGCCCCGCCCGTTGAGCGCGTTGATCACCGCCTGCCCCACCATCATCTT
>DYEN01000203.1 GCA_020725705.1 Anaerolinea sp. | reverse complement strand
TGACTGCGCCGGGGCACTACCAGCCCAAGCTGCTCGTAATTGCGCAGGGTCTGGGGATGGAGATCGAGCATCCGCGCGACGACGCCGATCGTGAAGCACGGTTCGTCACGAGGTGTCCTGTCGCCCATACCGTTCTCCCTCGCTCGCAATCGCCCTCTACGGTCGCACGCCGAGCGTCACATCCAGATCGAGCGTCTGATTGCCCCGCACGATCGTGAGGGTGACGACGTCGCCCGGCGAGGTATTCTCGACCAGATAGGCCACCAGATCGTCGATGTCGTTCACCGTGCTGCCGTTGATGGCAACAATGACATCCGCGTCCACCGGGATCTCGATGCCGCGCACCACACTCCGCTGCGTGCCGCTCTGCAGCCCGGCGCGATCCGCGGGCGAATCGGCAAACACCTCGCTGATCAGCACCCCCTGGCGCACCGGCAGCCCTAGAGCATCGGCCACCAGGCCCAGGTTGAAGCTGCCACGCGGTGTGCTGGGCGTCGAAATGCCGAGCCAGGAATAGCGCACTTGGCCACCCTCGATCAACTGCGGGATGACGCGCCGCAGCGTGTTCGACGGCACGGCGAACGCGATCCCCTGAAAGCCGCCGTTCTCGGTACGGATCGCGGTGTTGACCCCCACCACCTCGCCCTGCGAGTTGAGCAGCGGCCCGCCGGAGTTGCCAGGGTTTACCGCCGCGTCGATCTGGATGATCGACGGGTTGCTGTACCCGGCATAGCTTGTGTCGAGCAATTCAGCCGAGGGCAGCGAGCGCCCCAGCGCGCTGATGATGCCGGTCGTCATGCTGCCTTGCAAGCCGAACGGGTTGCCGATGGCGACCACGCGCTGGCCGACCTGGAGCAGGTTGCTGTCGCCCAGCGGCAGCGGAACCAGCGGCACTTCGGACGGATCGACCTTGATGACGGCCAGATCGCTGTAATCGTCCACGCCGATCACCTCAGCCGTGGCGACATAGCCCATTGAAAAGGTGACGATCACCTCTTCGGCGTTGCGCACCACATGCGCGTTGGTGACGATGTGCCCCTGGTCGTCGTACACAAAGCCGGAGCCGCTGCTATCGATGATGTCGGTCGCCCGGTGGAAGCCCGACACCACTTCGATGTTCACCACCGAGGGGTTGGCCCGCTCGTACAGATTCGCCAGCAGGGTGTATTCGAGGTCAGCCTGCTCGATCAGCTCCGGCGGCAGGGCGGTCGGCGTCGGCGCCAACTGCGGACTGGCGATCTGCCAGTCGCTAGGCCGGTAGTTCGCGTTGCGCAGGTCCGCCGGCGAAGGGCCGCTCCGCGACGCCCGGAAGGACGCCGGCGCCTCGTCGTCCAGAAACGCGTAGACGCCGATCATGCTCAGCACCAGCGAGGTGATCACCACCAGCGTCACCACGCCGACCAGCGCCCCCAGCAGCCACGCCCCCGGCGAGCGCCGGCGCGGCTCTTCGGGTTCAGACTCGCGCCCATCGACCAGATCGAAATCTTCAAACTGCCATCCCATACCGATCGTCCTTCCCTTTATCCACGCCAACAGCCAACGAGTCAAAGGGCGCGGCTGGCGCGGGGCCGCTGCCGCGTGTTATCCGCCCGGTCGCAGCGCGCGCAGTTCCTCGAACAGTGCGCGCTCCCGCTCGGTGAGGTTGGTCGGCACCTGCACCAACACGTGCGCGTAGAGATCGCCGTATGCATCCTTCTGGCGTGCCTGCGGCAACCCCCTGCCCCGCAGCCGGATGGTCTGGCCCGACTGCGTCCCCGGCTGGATGCGCAGCGAGACATCGCCGCTCAGGGTGCGGACCGTCACCGTGCCGCCCAGCACCGCCGTGTAGAGCGGAACCTTCAAGTCCATGTGCAGATCGCTGCCGTCGCGCCGGTAGATCGGGTGATCGAGCAGCTCCACCACGACGTACAGATCGCCGGGTTGCCCGCCGGCATAGCCTGGCTCGCCCTGCCCGCGCAGCCGGATGCGCATTCCGTCGCGCGCCCCCGCCGGAATCCGCACGTCCAGCCGCCGGTCGCCGATCTGCACCGTGCGCTGCGTGCCGTGATACGCTTCCTCCAGGGTGATCTGGGCGGTCACTTCCAGGTCCTGACCTTTGGTGGCCCGGCGCTGAT
>DYEN01000202.1 GCA_020725705.1 Anaerolinea sp. | reverse complement strand
GGTTGCAGGCGCTGGTCAAGACGCACGCGGTCACCGGAGTCGAGATGGAAGCAATGACCGCTGCCAGCATCGCCGCGCTGACGCTGTACGACATGTTAAAGCCCCACACACACGCGCTGGAGATCGCGTATACGCGGCTGCTCTCGAAAACCGGGGGTAAGAGCGGCGACTATCATTACACGCCCGCGCGAGATGGTGCTGGAAGTCGCGGCTGAGCGGCGGGTTGCCGCGACACAGCAACGCCGGCGCTGAGGTGATTTTGTTCACCATTCTGCTTGTAAACGTGTTAAAATCGCCCAAAACGCGCATTCGCTGCTCCGTTCTTTCTGTGTTGCCTGCAGTTGATGCTTTTGATCGCACGTGTCGGACGGATTCTGCATCGTTACTTTGAGCGCAAGTGATGAAGACCCTGCGAACCGTGGCCTCGCTCAGCCGACCGGGCCGTTTGGCTCGTCTAGGTGGCCTTTGCAGTCTGGTTGTGCTGTTGGCTGTGCTGGCCGGCATTCCGCAGCGAACCTGGGCGCAAATGCTCAGCGACATCGGCTACATTGGCCCCTCGCACGGTGGACTGTCGGCGCCGACCGGAGAGAAGCCCGAAAGCAAGCTCTGGTACCATGGCGGCTATTGGTGGGCGAATCTCTACAATCCTGAGGCGCAGGAGCACCGCATCTACCGCTTCAACCCGGACACCTACGAGTGGATCGACACGGGTACCCCGCTGGATCGGCGGAACAGCACCAAAGCTGACATTCTATGGGATGAGACTGTTGGCAAGCTTTATGTCGTCTCGCATGTATTCAGCACCGATGCCGCGCCGACGCCGGCAGAATCGAATTGGGGAATTCTGCTGCGCTACAGCTACGATCCGGCCATCTTGCGCTACATACTGGACGACGGCTTCCCCGTTTACGTCACTAGAGGCAAGTCCGAAACGCTGACCATCGCCAAAGACTCCACCGGCCAGCTTTGGGTCGCGTATGTTGAGTCCCGGCAGGTGATATTCAACCACAGCCGGGGAGATGACAGGCTGTGGGGGGAGCCGCGCGTTTTGCCGGTGCCGAACGCGGTCGCGCTGAGTTCGGATGATATCGCCGCGGTGACAAGCTTCGGGGGCAACCAGATCGGGATCGCCTGGAGCCACCAGCGCCATTCCGCGATGTATTTTGCGGTGCACGCCGACGGCACGCCCGACGATGTCTGGATTCAGGAGACGATTGTTGCCCAGCCCCACTTCGCAGATGACCATCTCAACTTCGCGACGGATCGGGCCGGGCGCGTGTTTCTCGTCTCGAAGACGTCAGCCTTTCGCGAAGCCCCGCTGGTCGTGCTCTACGTCCGCGAGCCGGGCGGGCGGTGGGATGCCTATACCTTTGGGAGCGGCTACGACGGGCACACGCGGCCCATCGTGGTGATCGACGAGGAGCAGGAGCGCGTGCATGTATTTGCAGCGGCTCCGGAGACCGGGGGCTTGATTTACCACAAGCAGGCCGATCTCAACGCAATCGCGTTTCCGCCTGGGCGGGGCGAGGTGGTCCTGTACAACGCGATCGACGTCCGGTTAAACAATGTAACCTCAACCAAGCAGAACGTCGATCTATCGACGGGTCTGCTGATTCTGGCCAGCGGGTATTCGAACCGCTATTTCTTCAATTACTTCACCCTCACCGAGCCGCCGCCCGTCGTCGTGCCCGAGCCAGCCGCCACGGTTCCGGCTTCACCCGTGCCCGGCGAGGCGAGCGCCACACCCGTACCCACCGCGGCGCCCGCTCAACCTCCGGCGCCAACCGCCCCGGCTCTACCCTGATCTGGCCCGGTTGACCAAGGTCTGACCATTCCTATAATATGAGAATTGTTGCGCTTGTCCGCTGCCCGGTGATGCAGGCCCCGTTTTCCATGCGTTCGGACTGATGTTTGCGTGGAGTTATATTTCTGGTTTAATTGATGCTGACAAGAGATTTGTTCGGATGTTTGCAGTTCGCAGCGATTTTGCAGCGCCCGATCTGGCCGCTTCGCCCACCCGTTACAATCTGATGATAGCGGGCACGCTGTGCTAGGCCGGGGCGGGGCGGTTGCCGGCGCGGCTCTCGATCGGGAAGTTGCTTGCTGCGTGGGGAGTCTGCCTGTCGGGCCTGTTGTGCGCGATTGGTATCTAGCTATGAGGGGGAAGCGTCATGAAGAAGATCGGGCTTTTGAACCAGCCACTCTCCGGCGTCATTGCAGGGATGGGGCATCTGGATATGCTGACCATTGCCGATGCCGGCCTGCCGATCCCGCCAGGGCCTGAAAGAATTGATCTGGCGGTCAGCCAGGGCGTGCCGGCGTTTATGGATGTGCTGCGCGCGGTGTTGGGTGAGCTTGAAGTGCAGGGCGCGATTGTCGCCGCCGAGCTGCCGCAGCGCAGCCCGACGCTCTACGCGGCGCTGGTCGAAGCATTGGGCGACTGCCCGGTCGAGCAGGTGCCGCACGAGGTCTTCAAAGCGCGTACTGCCGAGACACGCGCGGTTGTCCGGACCGGCGAATTCACACCGTATGCGAATGTAATTCTTGTCGCAGGGGTCGTGTTCTAGTCTGCTCCGAGCGCGGACGTGCGCCGGGATATTACGTAAGTTTGGTTAGAGTTGTGCTTGAGTTGTCATCATGTACGAAATTCACAAATTATTCAGCTAATGAGCTATACATTCCCCGTAGATTATCGTAAGATGGGTTCGTAAAGCGTCAAGGAACGATCAAGAACACATGCACCCTCTAGTGTGCATCGAGCTTTGCCCGCGGTGCAGGCCTGCGGTGTACGGCGGATCTAAGGTTGAGTGCACTGCATCGGCGAGGCGATGCGTCTGCGGCTGCATTGGTGCGTGTGTCCCGGCAGGAGAGGGTGCATGACGAAGCGTGTCCTGATCCTGGACGACAACGCTGACAACCGGAAGCTGCTGGTCTACGCCTTGCACGGGCACAAGTACGAGATTTGCGAGGCGGCGCTCGGCCAGGAGGTGCTGGCGATGCTGCAGAACGGGGCCAACTCATTCGATCTGGCGCTGCTGGATGTGGAGCTTCCAGACGGCGACGGGTTGACGCTGGCCACGAAGCTGCGCGAGCACTCGCCGGAGATCGTACTCATCATGCTCTCCGCCAACGACAGCGTGGATCTGGTCCAGCACGCGCGCACGCTGGGCGCCAATGCGTATGTCGTCAAGCCCTTTAATTTACCGAAGCTGCTTGAGTTTATCCGGGATTTCGACCAGCAAACGATTACGGCTAGTACGGCGATGCAACGGTTCTGAACCGACTTCTCACGCGCCGGGACATCCGGTCTACTATTCTTTCCGTGCAGCCGGGTAGGAACCCTGGGCTGCCAGCGCAGGAGGTCTGGACTTATGTTCTCGGAGAACAAACATCGTCACTTTCGGTTGGGGCTGCTGGCGGCACTGGCGCTGGTGTTGACACTGGCGCTGGCTGCGTGCGGGGGGGATGACGAGGAGGAAAGCGCTACACCGACGCCGACTGAACCCGAATCGTACACCCTGGGGCTGGCCGTCTCGACGCTGGAGAACCCGTTTTTCGTGTCCCTGAAAGATGGCGCCGAGACCGCGGCGAACCGGTTGGGCGTCGAGCTGGTGGTTAAAGACGCGCAAGACGATGTCGAACAGCAGAAAACGCAGATTCAGGAGCTGATCGACGCCGCAGTGGACGCCATTCTGATCAACCCGGTGGATGGCGAGGCCATCGTACCGGCGATTGAAGCCGCGAACGCAGCGAATATTCCGGTGTTCACCATCGACCGCAGCGCCGCCGGTGGCGAGATCGTCTCGCACATCGCGTCCGACAATTTCGCGGGCGGGCGCATGGCAGCGCAGCACCTCGCCGAGAGTCTTGGTGGATCGGGCAAGGTGGTGGAACTGGTGGGCATCCCCGGCACGTCGGCTGCCGAAGCCCGCGGTGCCGGGTTCAACGAAGCGATCGGTACCTTTGACGGGATCGAGGTTGTCGCGCGGGAAGTGGCGAACTTCAACCGGGCAGAAGGCAAAAGCGTGTTCGCAGCCATTCTGGAAGAGCATGAAGAAATTGACGGCGTGTTCGCGCACAACGACGAGATGATCCTGGGCGCCATTGAAGCGGCGAAAGAGGCGGGCCGCGCCGGTAGTATTCGGTTCATCGGTTTTGACGCGATCGAAGATGCGGTCGCGGCGGTCGAGAGCGGGGACCTGCTGGCGACGGTCGCGCAGCAGCCCGCAGAGATGGGGCGCCTGGGCGTCGAGGCAGCGGTCGACTATCTGAAAGGCGAGGAAGTTCCCGCATCGCTGCCGGTCGACCTGGCCCTGATCACACGGTAACATCGGGCGGGTTGCGGGGGAGAAAGTCGGAGATCACTATGCGCTTGAACCTGTCGATTGGCCAGCGAACTACGCTGGGGTTTCTGTTGATGATTGCTCTGGTGCTGGTCGCAAGCGGCACCGGCCTGTTGTACACCACCTCGGTTGAGGAGACGGTCCACGCCACGCGTAGCGGTGTGGACCAGGTTCAGCAAGTTGCGAACCTGCAGGTTGCCTGGCTGAATGTGGTGGGCACGCTGGACACGCTGCTGCTGACGCGCCAGATCGGGCTGATCGACGAGCGGCGCGGGCAACTGACCGATTTCTACGCGCAGCTTCAAGATCTGCAGCGCCAGACGCTCGGCTCGGACCCGGCCATGATCGAGCGCAACGCGGCGATTGTCGCGGACCTGCAAACGCTCGGCGAAGAGCTGACGCTGGTCACACGGGAGATCGAGTCGGTGGCTCTGGAAGGGCGCTGGGCACGCGCTCAAACGCTGCGCCACACGGACCTGGCGTCGCTTCAGCGGCGGCTCAACGACAACCTCGACCGCCTGACGGCCAACATCCGCGCGGACGTGGCCGAGTCGGTGGCGCGGTCCGCCGAGGCACAGAGCCGTAACCGTACCTTCTGGACTATCACGGCAGGTCTGGCGCTGGTTGTCGGTGCTGTGGCTGCGTTCCTGACGGTCACCAGCGTCACGCGGCCTGTTCGGGCTTTGGTTCAGGTGGCCCAGGCGATTCGCGGTGGGGACCTCTCCCGGCGGGCCGAGGTCGACACCCGCGATGAGATCGGCGAGCTTGCCGAGGCGTTCAACAGCATGACCGAGCAGCTCAGCGAGTCGATCGAGCACCTGGAAGAGCGTGTGTCGGCGCGAACCCGTGACCTTCAGGTTGCGGCGGACGTGTCTCGGCAGGTCACCACGGTGCTGGACATTGACCGGCTGCTGCAAGAAGTCGTCACGCTGACAGCGCAGAACTACAACCTCTACGCGTGCTTCGTCTTTCTGCCGTCCGAAGACGGAACGCACCTGACTCTGGCGGCGGCCGGCGGCGCGTCGAACGACGTGCTCGATCTCAGCGGCATCGAGAGCATCGCCTATGACGCCAACCCAAGCGTGATCGCCCTGGCCGCCCGCACACGTAAGCCGGTCACGGTGAACGACGTCAGCGACTCAAAAGTCTACCTGTCGCTCAGCGCTCTGCCGCACACACGCTCCGAGCTGGCGATCCCGATGATGCTGGGCAATCGTCTGCTGGGGATTTTCGACCTGCAATCGACTGAGCCGGATCGCTTCGGCGAGGACGACCTGCGTGTGCTGAACTCGCTGGCCGAGCAGATCGCCGTCGCCGTCCGCAATGCGCAGCTTTTCGCCGAAGTCGAGGCCTCGCGCGAGGCGGCGGAAGAGGCGAACCGGATTAAGTCGCAGTTCCTGGCGAACATGTCGCACGAATTGCGGACCCCGCTGAACGCTATTTTGAACTTCACGGGGTTCATCGCCGACGGTGTGCTGGGGCCGATCAATGAAGAACAGCGGGACATTCTGCAAAAGGTGATCGGCAGCAGCCAGCATCTTCTGAGCTTGATTAACGATATTCTGGACCTGACCAAGATCGAGGTTGGGATGATGGACCTCTTCCTGGAAGAGGTGGATATGAACGCCGCGCTGAACGCGTCCATCGCCACAGCCAAGGGTTTGGTCAAGGATACCGATATCGAGCTGCGGGTAAATGTGGAAGAGAACCTGCCGCACATCATTGGGGATAAGCGGCGGATCCGGCAGATTCTGCTGAACTTGATCTCGAACGCGGTCAAGTTTACGCCGGCGGGCACTGTGACCATCACGGCCCAGCAGGCCGACGGCGCGATCTACCTGGCGGTATCGGATACCGGCATTGGCATCCCTGCGGACCAGCAAGAGATCATCTTCGAGACATTTCGGCAGGTCAAGCACGATCTGCCTGAGACGCCTGGGACGGGGCTGGGGCTGCCCATTGCCAAGCACTTCGTCGAGGCGCACGGCGGGCGCTTGTGGCTCGACAGCGAAGTTGGCGTTGGGTCAACCTTCCATGTTCTGCTGCCGATTCGCGCGCCTGAGTTTGAATCCGAAACCGAACCGAATGTTCAGGCAACTCCAGGGCGGTAATTGTGGACACGATACAACAATCTCCCGATCCGACGGAAGTCACCGAAACGCTTCGACCTGCCGCAGAAGCGCCGCGCCTGGCGGGCGATAACGGCGCTGAGCCGGCCGAGCCGAGCGGCGCTCCGGCGGCGGAGATGAGCGGCTCGGACGGGCAGGTTCGAACGAGCGAGAAGAAGGAACCGGCCATCCTTTACGTGGAAGATGACCCGCTCAGCCGCGAGGTGATGCGCCTGCTGCTGCTGAAGGAGATGGGCTATTCAGCGCTGACGATCATTGATGACAATCACGATTTCATGGAGAAAGTTCGCGCGCTGGACTTCATTCCAGATGTGATCTTTCTGGACATCCAGATGCGCCCTCATGACGGCTATGAGATGCTGAATATGCTGCGCGCGGACGAAGCCTATCGCTCGACCCAGATCATCGCCATGACCGCCAGCGTGATGGCGACTGACGTCGAGGCGCTCAAGAGAGCAGGCTTTGACGGCTTGATCGGCAAGCCGATCATGCGCCAGTATTTCCCCGAGCAGCTTGAGCAGATTCTGGCCGGTAAAGCAGTGTGGTTTGTTGCGTAAGGGAAACGGCGTCGGCGCGCCGGCCGGTTCGACAGGGCCCGGCGCGCCGACCCCGGTCACGGCGCGAGGCGCCCAGGAGTGTTTACAGCATGTACTCGTTGGATGACGTCCGTGCTCTCATCATCGAGGACGATCAGACTAGCATCGACGTTCTGAAGAACCTGCTCGATCAGCTTGCCGTTCAGACGTCAGTCATCCGCGTATCGACCGGGCAGGACGTGTGGGAGAGTCTGCGCACGGTTGAGGTTCCTGATGTCATCTTCCTGGACCTGGAAATGCCGGGCATGAACGGCTATGAGGTGCTGGACTTGCTGCGCGAGGACGAGGATCTCGGCTCGGTGCCGGTTGTGGCGTATACGACGCACATCAGCCATATGAATAACGCCCGCCGCGCGGGGTTCCACAGTTTCCTCGGCAAGCCGGTCGACCGCTATGTGTTCGGCGAGAACCTGATCCGAATCCTCAACGGGGAGTCCGTCTGGGAAGCGCCGTAGATCAGGGGTGCGCTTCAATCGGCTTGCGAACGCCGCGTGTCTCTGTGCAGGCACGCGGCGTTTTGTAGGTTCCCTTAGCTTTAGATTGATTTGTGGATTTTGCACAGCTTTCTTGACCGCGAGCGCCGCGCCCGATTTACTTGAGCATGGGCGGCGAGGCTACTTTTCTGGACTGTTTCGCGGGTTGTTGTATATTTTATTGTAAGAATTGCCAGGCGCCGGTAAAATCCACATTATTCTATTAAAGAAATGGGTTACTTTTCGCGCGACAGGAGGTTTCCAAAAGCTGCTTAGCCGCCATAAATGATTCCACCTGCCTTGCTAGTCTGTCACAGATCAGTTTGGACCCAAGAGCAGAAGAGGAGAATATCATGTTCGAACACGCCCGTCGTGCCATCTATCTTGGTCTCTCGCTTGCCCTTCTCGTGGCCGTGACGCTTCCGTTTCTGCCCAGCTCCCCGGCTCTCGCCCAGGGCGGAAGCATTCTTGACGACGTGCTCCAGCGCGGCGTGCTGAACTGCGGCGTTAACGGGCAGGTGCCCGGCTTCGGCTACCTCAACCCGGATACCGGCCAGTGGGAAGGCTTTGACGTCGATTTCTGCCGGGCACTGGCTGCGGCCCTCTTCGGCGAGGTGACCGACAGCAACATCAATTTCATTCCGACCACGACCCAGGAGCGGTTCACCGTGCTCCAGACCCGGCAGGCGGACGTGCTGTTCCGCAACACGACGTGGACCATCTCGCGCGATGGTGAGCTTGGGCTGGACTTTGGCCCGACAACCTACTACGATGGGCAGGGTCTGATGGTCCGTGCCGACCTGGGGGCTTCGAGCATCGAGGACCTGGATGGGGCATCGATCTGCTCGCTGACCGGCACGACGACTGAGTTGAACGTGACCGAGGCGATGGAGAGCCGCGGTCTGGCTTACGAACTGGTGCCCTTCGAGCAGTCGAGCGAGACGATCTCCGCGTTTGAAGAAGGCCGTTGCGACGTGCTGACGTCGGACCAGAGCCAGCTTGCCGGGCTGCGTTCTCAGTCGGCTGACCCCGGCTCGATCGTGATCCTGCCAGACGTGATCTCGAAAGAACCGCTCGGCCCTGTGTACTTGGCGAACGACTCCGCGTGGGGCGATGTGGTCAACTGGACCGTCTTCGCGCTCATCCAGGCCGAGGAATTTGGCATCACGAGCCAGAACATCGACGAGTTCTTGACCAGCGATAACCCCGAAATCCTGCGCTTCTTGGGCCAGGGCGCGGACACCCCCAGCGGCTCGCTGATCGGGCTGGACAATGACTTCGTAGTCAACGTCATCCGCGCGGTGGGGAACTACGGTGAGATCTTCGAGCGCAATCTTGGCCCGGATACACCGCTTGGCTTGCAGCGCGGTCTGAACCGGCTGTGGACGGACGGCGGGCTGCTCTACGCGCCCCCGTGGCGCTAGGCGCCTGACGCCTTGCTCTCTCTCGCGTTCCGGGGATTGCGCTTCGCGGTCCCCGGAACGCCCCTCACCGCGGGCGACGCCGGCCCGCATACAGCAAGTGGCTTGCGCACCGTGTCATCGATAGGGCCGTCCTATGTCCGATAGGGCTTCCACGTTTGACCGCTCCGCCCACCAGCCGGTCCCGTTTTGGCGCGATATTCGTGTACTGCAGGCGGTGGCGCAGGTTGTTTTCTTGGTCGCCGTCGTTGTCTTCGGCTATGTGCTGATCAACAATCTGGTGACGGGCCTGCGCGAAAGCCAGCTCGCGATCAACTTTAACATTCTGACCCGGCCATTTGGGACACGCATTTCCGAAGGCCAGATGGACTTCAACCCCGGGTCGTCGTCCAATCTTCAGGCGCTGCTGGTTGGCCTGCGCAACACCTTGCGCGTGGTGACGGTGGGCCTGGTCGGGGCGACGGTGCTGGGGGTGTTTATCGGGATCGCGCGGCTTTCACCGAACTTCCTGCTGCGTACGGTTTCGATCAGTTATATCGAACTGTTCCGCAATACCCCGCTGCTGGTCCAGCTTTATTTCATTTATCGTGGGATGCGGCTGGCGTTGCCCGAAAACCTGGCCGATTCGTACCGCCTGCCGGGTTCGATCTACATCAACCGGCGCGCGATCAACTTCCCGCTAATTATGGGCACAGAGTCCGCCCCCGTGTTCTATGCGGCAGTGGCCGTGGGGTTGGCAGTGGGCGCCGCGCTGTGGATCTGGCGCCTGCGCGTTCAGGATCGCACCGGACAGCCCGCCAATACGCTGTACTGGTTCCTGCCAGCCTTCCTCGGATTCGGCGCCCTCGGCTGGATCGTTTCGGGCGGGCCGTTTTCCGTCGAATATCCGGAACTGGGCAACTTCAACTTCTCCGGTGGTGACCGGCTCTCAGCCGAATACACCGCGCTGACTCTGGGGCTAATCCTGTATACCGCGGCGTTCATCGCGGACATTGTGCGTGCCGGGATCCAGTCCGTGCCATATGGGCAGGTGGAAGCCGCCCGCGCACAGGGGTTCAGCGGCGGGCAGACCTTGCGGCTGATCGTGCTGCCCCAGGCGCTGCGCCTGATCATTCCGCCGCTCGGCAACCAGTACCTGAACCTTGCCAAGAACTCCAGCCTGGGGATCGCGATCGGCTTCTTCGATGTCTACAACGTGGCGAACGTCATTTCCAATCAGACCGGGCAGGCTGTGGCGGTGTTTGTTGTCATGATGGGGATCTATCTTGGCATGAGCCTGACGATCTCCGCCGTGATGAACGCCTTGAACTACTCGATGCGTCTGCGGAGCCGCTGAGATGAGTCTCCCCGAGTCTGAACGCAACGTCTATGTGGCTCCTCCGGAGCCGCCGCCCAGCCGCCGCCCGCCTGTTACGACGGTAGGCGTGCTCGGCTGGATGCGCCAGAACCTGTTCAGTAGCTGGCCTAATACGCTCGCCACGCTGGTGACGGCTGCGTTCCTGGTGTGGTTTGTGCAGGCGTTCGTCCGCTGGTCGGTCGAAAACGCGCAGTGGGGCGTGATCACCAACAACCTGCGCCTCATTACCAGCGGGCTGTACCCGCGCGCGGAAATCTGGCGGATGGAAGTGACCGCGGCGCTGCTGGTTTTCTTGACCGGGCTTGGCCTGGGGATCTGGGCCAGGGTCGCACGCAGCGTCTTTGTGATCGTGCTGATCGTGTTAGGTGCGATTGTGTTCGTCCCTCTGATCGGGGCGCGGATTCCCGAGCCGACCGTCTACGTGCTGATCGAGCCGCAACGCACGCCGTCCAGCTTTGTCTTTCTCGGCTACCGGGGTGAAGAACTGCGCGTCGAACTGGATCCGTTGACCGATCTGGAAGACGTGAACACACGCTTGGTTGGCTACGTTGAGTCCCAGTCGCGCACGACCTGGTCGACGCAGGCTCGCGCCGCTGCGACCGGACAGCTTGATCTGGCCGACCACAATCTGGAGCTGTCGGTTCGTCTGTTGGATCGGACCGGTGCCCCCGTGGTGGTGCGGGGCGCGCCCGTGCAGGCTCGCTCTGCACCCGACGCGCTGGGCGGCTCGTTTACGGTGGAGTTGCCGCGCGACGGGTGGTATGCCCTGCACGTCGAGCGCAACGACGAGGATCGCGATAACAACGCCGGCTATGCCTGGCTGCGCATCGACGGGGTGGAGTTGTTCTCCAGCCTTGAGGCGGCGGCGATCGCGCGCCAGGCCGAGTACGGGCCGCCGCCGAACGTCGAGCGCCCGCTATTTGCTGAAGATCGCGCCTATCGCTTCGAGGGCACGCGCACGTTTGGTGAATTCGTTAGCCTGCAGCTTGCACCGTTCCTGTCGCGGATCGCGCGCGAGAGCTTTATCGGCGCGGCGTTGTTCGCCAACGGGTGGGTGATCGGGACGCTGGGTAAGCACGAAAAGCGGGTGCGCCGCGCCGCCATCCTGGGCTGGGTGCTGGTCGGGCCGGTGATTCTGGTTATTTTGTATGGTGTTCAGGGGAGCCGCACGCTGCCCATCGTGACGACGTCGGCCTGGGGCGGGCTGCTGCTGACGATTTTGCTCACGTTCGTCGGGATCACGGCGTCCTTCCCGCTGGGGGTCGCGCTGGCGCTCGGGCGGCGCAGCGAATTGCCGGTGATCAAGTGGACCTGCACGCTGTTCATCGAGGTGATTCGCGGTGTTCCGCTGATCACAATCCTGTTTATGGCCAAGCTGATCGTGCCCTTCTTCTGGTCGGCCCTGTCCGGCCTGGACCTGACCGTGCGCATGATGATCGGCCTGACGCTCTTCAGCGCGGCGTATCTGGCCGAGAATGTACGCGGCGGTTTGCAGATCGTGCCGCACGGCCAGCTTGAGGCGGCGCGCGCGCTGGGCATGAATCCATTCCTTACCACGTCGCTGATTGTGTTGCCACAGGCGCTGCGCGCGGTCATCCCGGCCATTGTGGGGCAGTTCATCAGCCTGTTCAAAGATACGTCGCTGGTGGCCGTGGTGGGGCTGTTCGAGCTGGTCGGAATTGTGGATACAATTGTCAGCGGGCAGCCGATCTACCGGCCATACCAGCGCGAAGCGTACATCTTCATCGCGATCATCTATTTTGTGATCAGCTACGCGATGTCGGATGTCAGCCGCCGTCTGGAGACGTCCGGTGCAGGGAGCGTCCGGCGGTAGCGGATCAGAAACGAGGAAGCTCGCGTCATGGCGAACAACAACAACCGAGAGCCGATCATCATCTGCCGTGGGGTCAACAAGTGGTTCGGCAACTTCCATGTCCTCAAAGACATCAATCTGGAAGTGATGCCCCAGGAAGTGGTTGTGATTATCGGCCCTTCTGGATCGGGTAAATCGACCTTCATCCGGTGCATCAACCGCCTCGAAGAGCACCAGGAAGGCCAGATCATCGTGGACGGGATCGAGCTGAGTCACGATGTGCGCAATATCGCGGCGATCCGCAGCGAGATCGGGATGGTGTTCCAGCAGTTTAATCTGTTCCCGCACCTGACCGTGCTGCAGAATATCACGCTGGCGCCGCGCTATGTGCGCCGCCAGCCACGCCGTGTCGCGGACGAGGTCGCGCTGCAGCTTCTGGCTCGCGTGGGGATCCCGGAACAGGCGCGCAAATACCCGGCTCAGCTTTCCGGCGGCCAGCAGCAGCGCGTCGCGATTGCGCGAGCGCTGGCGATGCAGCCGAAAATTATGCTCTTTGACGAGCCGACTTCGGCTCTTGACCCCGAGATGATCAAAGAAGTGCTGGACGTGATGAAAGAACTGGCGCAGAGCGGCATGACGATGCTGGTAGTGACGCACGAGATGGGCTTTGCGCGCGAGGTGGCCGACCGGATCGTCTTCTTTGACGAGGGCCGGATTGTCGAGATGGGTCCGCCTGAGCACTTCTTCAACAACCCGCAGCACGAACGGACGAAGCTTTTCCTCTCCCAGATTCTCTAGTGCAGGAGCAGTCCGGATGCGTATCCCGACGCCCGTCTACCAGAACATTCTTGTGCCGCTTGATGGCTCGGACGTGGCGGAGCACGCAATCGGGTTTGCGGTAGATCTGGCGCGCAGACACCAGGCGCGTCTGCTGCTGGTGTGCATTGCGGACTCGCTGGACGCGGAAAAGGCGCAGCTTCCGCTGGCAGTCGAGCAGATCACCTGCCAGGAAGCGCAGGCGCGCCTTGAGACTCTGCGGCAGCAACTGCGCGACGAGGGGGTCGAGGTGACCACGCGTGTCATCGAGAGCAGCGAGCCGGGCGCGGCGCTGGAGCGCCTGATCGAGGCCGAGAGCGTCCAGTTAGTCGTTATGTCGACCCAAGGCTGGGCGGGGATGCTGCGCTGGGTCTTCGGGCCGGATATTGAGAGCGCTCTGAACAGCCTGGCCGTTCCGCTGCTGCTGGTGCGCCCCACGACTTACAAAATCGTCGTGCCGCTCGACGGCTCAAGCTGGTCCGAGAGCGCGATCCCGCAGGCCAAAGAGATCGCGCGCGCCTTCGAGGCCGAGATCATTTTGCTGCATGTGTTCCAGTCTCCGGCCAGTGATTACGCGCCCCAGCTTGCGCTGGCCGGGCAGCAGGACGCGGTCGAGCGGCCGTATGAGGAAATGCGCGAAATCCTGATCGGGCTGCGGAACACCTTGCGGCGCGAGGGAGTGAGGGCGCGCGAGCATATCATCCGCAGCAATAACCCGGCGCAGGCGATTGTCGATTTCGTCGAGTCCGAGGCCGGCGTAAGCATGGTCGTGATGTCGACGCATGGCCGGACGGGGATCTCGCGGCTGCTGATGGGCAGCGTTGCGCAGAAGGTGATCAAGAGTGTGCGCTGCCCGGTGACGCTGGTCCACCCCAACCGGGATTAACGCCTGCGCCGGCGCACCCCCACAGCGCCAAACACAACAGGCCCGGAACGATCTCCGGGCCTGCTTTGTTGTTGTGCTTGCGGTCTGGCTACCAGCCGGTGACCGTCTCGCCTGATTCCTCACCTGCGGTTCCGTCCGGAACCCCATCCGGCGGCTCCGTGGGTGCCTGCGTGGGTTCCGGCGTCGGCAGCACTTCTGCCGGCGGTTCCGTCGGGGGCAGGGTGGGGAGCGGTGTGGCCGTCGGCAGGATGACTTCCTGGACGATCAGCTCATCGATCCCCAGCCCGCTCGGCCGGTTGCCCTTCTGGCCGGACGGCCCCATCAGCAGCGAGAAGCGCACGCCGATCACCGCGCCACGGAACCCGCTGAGATCCACGGTGCGCGGTGCCCAGCCGCCGCTCCAGCCGCGCTGGACATCGACAGCCAGCCATGTCAGGCCGCCATCCAGCGAGACTTCCAGGCTGACGATGTCATCCCCGGCCAGGTTGGCGGTCTGCCAGAAACTAAGCTGCGGGTTCTGCGCCGCGCGCAGGTCGATCTGGTACGCGTAGGTCAGCGTGCTGGTGCCGGGCGTGGCCCCGCTGGCATACCAGCCGCTGCCGCTGTAGCCGCCGTTAAGAGCGTGGGTCCAGCTTCCATCTGCCAGCCAGGTCTGCTCGGCCTCGAACGAGTCGTAGACCGGCAGCAGTAGCGGCAGCGGGGTGCTGGTCGGCGGTATTTCCCAGGGGGTCTCGGTCGGTGCCGGCTCTTCAGGTTCCAGAGTTGGCTCGGCGGTTGGCTCCAGCGTCGGCTCAACCGGCGGTTGCGCCGGGAGCGTGGCCAGACCTTCCACGGCGAACGCGTCGATGGCGATGGTCCCTTCGGTGGGAACGATGCGCAGCACGTGCGCGCCTGCGGACAGGCCGGTGATGCTGGTGCGCGCGCCGAAGATCGTGTCGGACGCGGTGCTGCTGACAACCTGTAGCAGTGCACCGTCCACCTCGACCGCGAAGCTACCCAGCGCCGGATGCAGGACGAACACGACTTCGACCTGTGTGCCGGTGAAGGCGAGCGTCAGGCTGTCGCTCAGGCTGCCGCTGCTGTACACGTAGCGACCGCCGCTGGCCGCTGCCGTGTCGTGCGCGGTCCAGTCGCCGCTGGCGAGCACCGCCGGATCGTCAGACTCAACGGTCAGCAGGGTGCTGGCTGGCGGCGTGACTTCGCCGGTCGGTGTCTCGACGGGCAGCGTCGGCTCAACCGTCGGAGTGGCCGTTACCTCAGGTTCCTCGGTTTCTGCCGGCTCAGTGGGCTGCGGCTCGCTGGTTGGCACATCAGTCGGCTCATCGGTCGGTTCGGCAGCCGGCTCGGTGGGCGGCGCGGGGATCTCCACGTTGACCGCCACGTCATCCAGCCACAGACCGATCGAAGCGGTGCCCACAGGCAGTTCGCCGGTAGTGTCCAGACGGAAGCGCAGCGCGATGAGCTGGCCGGCGTAGGCGGACAGGTCGACCGTGTACTGCGTCCAGTCGCTCACCGCTCCGGCGGTGTCTGCGAGCGCCAGCCAGGATAGACCACCGTCGAGGCTGATGTCCACCGCGACGCGGTCACCGGTGGTCAGCGCGGCTTTCTGCCAGAAGGTCAGGCGCGGCGTGAGCACGGACGTCAGGTCGATCAGGCCGTTAAGCTGCAACGTGCTTTCCAGACCCCGTACGGCGCCGTTGGCAAACCAGCCGCCGCTGCCGTGTCCCGCCAGGGCGTCGTGCTGCCACACGCCCGATGCGCTCCAGCCCGCGCCGCTCGTGAAGTCGTCCGCATAGGGTAGGCTGAAGATCGTCGGAAGAGGTGTCGGCGTCGGTTCGTCGGTGACCACGACCGTCGGCTGCGGTGTTGCGGTCGGCTCGTCGGTGATCTCGAGCGTGGGTTCCGGCGTGCCGAGTGGCTCGGCCAGGGCGGCTCGCATCCCGGCGATCTCCGTTTCTGTGAAGGCCGTGGCTCCCATCGTGCCACCGATCTCCAGCGCCAGGTAAGGCTTGAAGCTGGCCGCTTCCTTGGAGTAGTAGAAGACGCTGTTCGAGTTGAAGTTGCTCAACGCGAAGCTGTAGGTGCCATCGCCGGTGATGACCGAGGTGACGTCCCAAGCTGCCCAGCTATTGTCAGGCACGACGCCGACCGAGTACAGCGGAGTACCGACGCCGGGGGCGTTGTTCCACGTCAGGCCGCTTTCGGTCCAGGGCGTGCTGGAGTTGCGATAGTTGTTGGACGTGGTGTAGAGCGTGCCGCCGTCTGGCCCGCCATCGTAGGAGTACATCCACAGGATGGCGCGGGTGACCTGCCCACCGGTCCCGGTGACGTTGAACTTGAAGTAGGAGTCATAGTCCACGTCGCCGCTCAACCGGACGCGCACATACGGGTCCGAGCCGTAGGTAGACGTCGGGCGGTCGGACTTGACGTGCGTGTCGTGAGCCGGCGAGAAGACCAGTTGCGCTCCCGGCGGTTGGGTCGGGGTCGGCGTCGTGGTCGTCGGCGTCGGGGTCGGCGTCGTGGTGGTCGGCGTAGGCGTCACTGTGGTAGGTGTCGGGGTTGGCGTGGTAGTTGTCGGCGTCGGCGTTGGCGTCGTGGTCGTCGGTGTCGGCGTTGGCGTCGTGGTCGTCGGTGTCGGCGTCGGGGTAGGAGTCCCGCCGCCACCCCCCAGGGGCATGTAGTTGTGATAGTAGCGCCGCTGGCTGGAATTGCTTGCCAGCACTACCAGGCCGGTTGTGTTATTCAGCGATTGCTTCGTCGATGTAGGGTTGTTGATGCTGGGTGACGTCGAGGATGAGATGAACGGCTGGCCTTTTCCAACCGGAAACTGGATGTTGCTCATGTCCGCCGACTTCATGTAGATCGCGCCGCTGCTCTCCGGAGACGTCGCGAACATGTAAATCTTCTGATTCTGCGTGTCGGTCACCACGATCGGGCGGGTGTGCCCGTCCACGTCCATCCCGTAGACATAGCGCGACCAGCCCCCGTTGGGGCCGCGGACGTCAAGCACGACCAGCGGGTTATCGCCTGTCAGGCTTGTCTTTCCGGCCAGGTAGATCCGGCCTGCGCTATCGGTCGCCAGATTGATGTGATCGTCGACCAGATTGTTCCCCTGGATGCCGGTCTCGATCGTCCAGGCATTGGGCGGAGCGCCGTCGTTGTGGATGGCGAGATAATAGGCGTCGGTGTTTTGGTTGCTCCAGACTACGCCGATCTTGTTTCCACCAAACGCAATGACTGACGAAATGTCGTCGCTGTTTACAGTGCCCGAGCCGGGGAGTTGAAAAGGGGTGCCCCAGGTGAGATCGTCGTTCAGGCTGTGATTGATCATCACCTTGCCGCTTTCGACGTAGGTCACCCAGAGGCGCCCGGTCGAATCTTTCTCTACGACCACGGCTTCGGCGCGCCCACGTGAGACATTGACGGGGAAGCCCGCGTCGAGCGAGTACGTCTTGGTGGATGAATTGTAGCTATAGCGGAACAACTGCGCCCAGTTGGACGTTGTTGGGGAAGCGCTGGTTGAAAAGACATGCGAGACCATGTACAGCTTCTGGCTGCCCTGGTCCCACAGCACGTCGACCTTATCGCCGTTGCGGTTCCCAAGCGCCGTGCCAGAATCGATCCACGTCTGGTTCGAAAGATTGAGCCAGAAGGCGCGATATCCCCCAGCATCCTGGCTGAACATGGCGCCCCACCATCGGCCATCATTCCACCACAGCTTGCTCTCCGGTTTCTCGCCAGTGGGTGTTGAGTTGGCGCTGGAACCGTAGATGATGCCCGGATACCCGACATCGGTTTGCGCGGGCGCCAGTTCCTCGAGTGGTGCCGAGGGGGCTGCAGCCGAGGGCATATAACTGGTCGCGAGAGCCAGAGCGGCAAGCAAGGCGAACAGACCGAGCCGTGCGAGCGTTCTCCATTTACGAGTTTGTCTGGACATGATGTGCCCTCATCTGCAGAGTCGACGGATGGAACGCGTATGCATTGAAACAAGCCGCAAAACGCCACCGGCTCGAGCGCAATGCATCGAGCTATTATGAACTGTATTATAGATAGGCTGACAGTTAATAGCAGTAAAAATACTGTAAAGAATTCTTAAAAAATCACTGTTTGAAATATCGGTGGAAGGGCGGCGGGCTGCGGGTGTGATCAGGATGCATCCAGCGCAGCCCGCCGGGGTGTTTGGGTTTACTCAGTGACCATCGTCAGGCCAACTTCGCCGGTCAGGTAGGCAACGTCAAACTCGACCCACTGCTCGACGATCTGCCCCTCGTCGTTAAAGCGGTAGATGACATTAAAGCCAACCTCAAACTCCACGTCGGTGGGCACGGTGTCGAAGAACTCGCTGGCAAATGTGCCGCTCAGCGTCACGCGCTGTGCCACCAGGTCGTCCTCGGCCAAGAGTAGATCGGTGGCGAACGTCGCGTCGGAAATCGCGCGGCGCACCTGCACGATCAGGTCCAGCAGTTGGGGCTTGGTCAGTTCAGACCAGTCACCCGTTGAGGGGGGCA
This sequence comes from Anaerolinea sp., assembly GCA_020725705.1. GTDB lineage: Bacteria > Chloroflexota > Anaerolineae > Aggregatilineales > Aggregatilineaceae > DYGX01. Next base: position 3,426 of record DYEN01000202.1, on the reverse strand, counting down.
GATGCCCCACGAAATCGTCCGCGTATAGTTCGTCATACGCCTCGATGCTTCCCTCGACCACGACATCTGCCATGAGCCGCTCAACCGCCGCCTTGTTTCCTGCGGGATCGGCCTGGGCGGTCGCCGCTGGCGCGAGCAGCGCGACGACTCCGGCAACAATTACGAGACTGCTGAGCAGCATCACCATCCGAACAGGGCGATCCAGATATCGTTTCATCTTGCAGCTAGCTCCTTGGCTTAGACCTCGATACATCAGACAATGCCTACCAGAAAAGTTAGGTGTGATCGGTCCGGGCGTGTTTGCCCTGCGACTGTCTATCCGCCCGGCGCGGCCACTTCGGGCAAGCGCGTCAGGTCGTGGTTAGGTGTTAGCAGAAATGCTGCCATCCAGCCGCTGAAATTGGCGTTCTGAACACGGATCCAGCTCGCATCGGCGTTGCGTCCCAGCGCGGCGAACGTCGTGCCGTTGTAGACCGTTCCGGCGGGACGGGTGTTGACACTGGGGCCGGTTCGGATGAACACGCCTTGGTTGGTGTAGACAGTCGCCAGTGGCTGGTTGACCAGCGCCCAGTCGAACGGCGCCAGCAGGCTCGTGAAAGGTACGCCCACCGGGGTGTCAAGGCAGTCGATTTCGGTCCGGTCCCCGGCACGCACGGCGCACAGCGGCACGCGCAGGCTATCGTTGAACAGGCGCTGCGGCAGGCGGATCTCGACGCCCTGGCCGATACCCACCGCAGCATCAGATACTGCTTCGGCTGCGGCGTCATCGCGCTCGACCACGACACCGGCTGCGGTGATCACCGCGCGCGGGTTCGTCCCGCCGACCACCTGCGTGTTCAGCGTGATGGTAAGCTGGATGTCGGGATCCGGCGGCGCTTCGGTCTCAACCAGCAGGTACACATAGCGGTTATCTGCATAGGCGCGCACGCGCTGGAGATTGTAGGCCGGCGGGGTAGCGTCATCGGCGTCTGTGGCGGTGGCCGGTCCTCGGACCGGCCAGTCTGTACCGTCGCCGTCCGGCAGAATCCAGCTAAAGCCATCCGGCAGGCCTGGCCACTCTTCCGGCGGGAGCTCCAGCAGCCACGCGACAAGCCGCTCTGCAACGATGCGGTTGCCCGGATAGCGCGGGGTGTTGCCGGTCGATACCAGGCCAAAACCATTCTGAATCATCTCGCTGTCGCCGAGAATCGCCAGCCTGGCCCCGCTGCGCGCATCCAGCGCGAGGGCGCCCAGGTTGAGGTGCCCGGTGAAGTCCTGGCCCAGGTTGAGTTCGACAGGGGCCAGCGGGGGTTCGCTGGCGGTTCTGAAGATGTCCTGGTTGGACTCTCCGAAGGCTGTGTTGGTGTAAATAAGCGGTAGCGCTTGCCCGCCGATCACAAACGGCTCAACGCTCATATGCCGCGCGCCCCACACCCAGACCGGGATGCTATACTGCTGAAGCAGTTCGGTGACCGGGTTGCGCGCCGAGTCGGCGTGCGCCAGCGAGTAGGTCGTCTCCACGCGGGCGACCGAGTCGGTACTCACGTACGGCTCGGCGATAAAGGTATCGAAGAGCGTCACGCCGAAATCCTGATCGATCAGCGTGCGCAAGCCACTGCGCCCGATGCGCGAGCGGATGTTCGCCGAGCGTACCGATGGACTGGAGAGGAAGACTTCCTCAGGATCGAACGCGATCAACAGGTTGCCGCCGCCTTCCAGATAGTCCCACAGGTAGGCGACCTCAAGCACGGTCATCGCCCGCAGGGGCCGCACCAGCACCACGACGTCGGCGTCCTTCGGCAGCGGCTGTGTGATGTTGAGATATTGCACGCGTGCGCCCATGCGCCGGAACATGTCGGCCAGCTTACTCAACCCCTCGGGGCCAACGTTTGAGATGCTGGCCGTGTTCAGCGGGCGGCGGCCCTGGATGAACACCACCAGCGGCGCCTGGCTGCTCTGGGCGTGCCCGGTGCGCGTGACGGCTGCCAGCGGGGCCAGCGCCAGCAGCACCGCCAGCCCGATCCAGACCGTCTTCTGCGCCAGGATCGGAACCCCGACCCATGCGCTCAGGAGCCTAGCCAGTCGTTTCATCGGCGCTCTCGGCCTCGGGTGTGGTGATAATCTCGGGCGTCGCCGTAGGCGTGACTGCCGGTGTCGGCGTTGCCGTCGGCCCCGGTGTGGGGAACTCAAACGTCTCAGTCCGGGTGACATCGGCGTTTACCAGCCACGCCACGGCATTCATCATGAACTGTACGTTCGCGGGGAAAACGAAGCCGGCGGTGTTCGACGGGGCGCTGAGGAAGCCTTCGCCGTTAGCGGCAAAGCCGCCGTCCCCGATCACGACCACCCGCGCACCCGTCGTGCGGTTCTCCGACGCGGCGATCACCGGCAGGCGTCCGCGCGGTGTATCGATGCCGGGATTGTACAGCTCGATGTTGAGCTGCAGATAGTCGACGTAAGCCGTCTCGCCGTAATACTGCGAACCGGTGTAGACGAGCGGCTGTGCGGAATAGGGCTGGATCGAGGCATCAACTTCGATGGAGCGCGCGCCGAAGAACGCCAGCGGACCGGTCACATTCCGCAGGATGGGATGGCGGCTGTTGACATCGACGGTGGTAAAGTCGCGCGACAGGCCCCCGTCGCCCGTTTCAGCCACGATCACGTCATCGCGCGCACGCACGCCGTAGCCCGACCAGGTCAGCACAAACAGTCCCCGGTCGCTGCGGAGCGTGCGGTCGTTCATTTCGATCGCGATGACACCCTGATCCTCTCGCACGGTCAGCGGATCGACCAGCAGCAGCAGCGAGCCGCCGCGGTTCAGATAGGCCCACAGCCGGGCGCTCTGCGCATCGTCGATGTCCCTGGTCGGCGCGTTGATGACAACCAGGTCGGCGTCGGCGGGGATGTCTTTGCGCCAGTCCAGCACGTTAATATTCGCGCCCAGGGCATAGAGCAGGCCGGCAAAACGCGAAAGCCCCCGGTTTGTGCGGTCAAAAGCGGTCGCCTCGCGGTTGGATTCGGCGAAGTAGATATTTACGCCATCCAGCCGCGTAAAAGTGCTGCTCTGATCCTGCGCCAGTGTTGGACGACCAGCCGTCGCGCTCAGCCCCACGACCGCGCTGATGACGGCGGCCTGGAGCAGCATGATCGCAAAAGTTCGGCGTATCCAAGGCATCCTTCCCTGTCCTTCTGTGCTGTAATACACCTAATCTAGCCTGCTAATATGCGCCGGCAAGCGGCTGCCAGCGGTTGAACAGAGCCGCTGAGGGCAAGAGTTGGGTGCGCAGCAGCGCCAGCGAGGCGCGCTGCCCGACATTGATGCGGCGCAGACACAGGGGTTCGGCCCGCCGCAGATCGTTCAGCCCGCGCACGGTGGTGAACCCCAGCTCAAAGCCATCCTGGCGCAGCCCTTCGACCACGTCCCGGTCGAACCCCCCGCTCGGATAG
>DYEN01000201.1 GCA_020725705.1 Anaerolinea sp. | reverse complement strand
GGTAGAGCGTGATGCAATCATGCGCGCGCGGCAAGACCAGCGGCGTGTGGCGGGCCACCAACCCAAGCGTCGACGTGCCGCACAGCCCGTATGCCAGCAGGATCGCGTCGAAGGCGCCCGGCGCAACGGCATCGATCTGCTCCTGAAGCGTAGCGCGCAGCGTCTTCGGGGTGTTGTGCAGCCCCTGGCGCACAAGCTGAACCGAAACCGTATGCGGCGCGGCCGCTGAGACGGCGTAGATGCTGCGGGCCAGCGCCTCACACGTCAGCGCGAGATAGTGGCTCACTTGCCTGTTAGCTGGCGCGCGACGCGCACCGCAGACGAGGCATCCGGGGCGTAGCCGTCCGCGCCGATCTCCGTCGCGTAGGCGGGGGTCACCGGCGCGCCACCGACCAGAATCACCGCCTGATTGCGCAACCCGGCCGCCTCGATGGCCTCGATCGTGGTGCGCATATTAGGCATTGTGGTCGTCAGCAGGGCGGACATCGCCACAATATCGGCGCCACGCTGCAGCTCCTCGACGAATCGCTCCGGCGCCACATCCACGCCGAGGTCGACCACCTGGAAGCCGGCTCCTTCGAGCATCATCGCCACCAGCGACTTGCCGATGTCGTGCAGGTCCCCCTTAACCGTCCCGATCACGACGCGGCCCAGCGGCTCGACACCCTGATCAACCAGCAGGGGCTGGAGTATCGCCAGCGCCGCTTTCATGGCGCGCGCCGCAATCAGCATCTCGGGCACGAAATACTCGCCTTCTTCAAACAAACGCCCGACTTCCTGCATCGCGCTGATCAACCCGTCATGCAGAATCGTTTCGGGCGCGATCCCCTCGGCCAGCGCCTGCTCCACCTTCGGGACAACAAGCTTGGCCTGGCCATCGATCACGGTCTGGCGGATTTCTTCGATTAAAGACATGAAGTTTCTCCTGAAATCGATGCTGGATGCCATGGCTCTTATAGTATCGCGTTTTCGCCCGCAAAAGCTATGAGAGTCCTCGTCTTGATACCTGCGTATCAGCATGAATTGCGGCAATATCAAGCCCGAATCGGGTTAGCCGCTGGCGGCGCGATTGGCTACGATCTATCCACGATTCGCAGACGCTCACAGATGCATAAGGGAAGAGGTTCGCCAATGGGATTTCACAGCGGGTGGCGCGCATACGTACGCAACCCGGAAGAATCACCACGCCCGGCCAACTGGGCGCTGCTCAAGCGCGTTCTGAGCTACGGGCGGCCATACTGGCTGAAGATCGTGCTGCTCCTGGCCACCATCCTGCTCACGACCGGGTTGGGCCTGGTGCAGCCGCTCATCCTGCGCGATCTGATCGACAACACCCTGCCCAACCGCGACACCACGCGCCTGAACATCCTGGCAATCGCGCTGGTGTCCATCCCCATCGCCACCGGTGTGATCCGCATCTACCAGCGGCGGCTGAACGCGGCGGTTGGCGAGGGTGTGATCTACGACCTGCGGGTCAGTCTGTACCGGCACCTGCAGCGCATGTCGCTGCGCTTCTTCACCAACACCAAAACCGGCGAGCTGATGAGCCGCTTGAACAACGACGTCGTCGACGCCCAGCGCGCGATCAGCAACACCATCGTTGACATCATCACCAACCTGATACAGGCTGTGGCTGTGCTGATCGTCATGTTTACGCTGGACTGGCGGCTGACACTGCTGGGCGCGGTAGTCGTGCCACTGTTTATCCCGACCGCGCGCCGCGCCGGAACCCGGCTGCGCGAAGTGGCGCGCGAGGCGATGGGCTACAACGCGCAGATGAACGCGATGATGAACGAGACGCTCAACGTCGGCGGGGCAATGCTGGTCAAGCTCTTCGGGCGCGGACCAACCGAAGTGCAGCGTTTCGAGACGCGCGCGGGGCGGGTGCGCGATGCCGGCGTCCGGCGGGCCGTGCTGGGCATGCAGTTCTTTGTCCTGGTCGGCATGCTGGCTGCAATCGGGACGGCGCTGGTCTACTGGCTTGGCGGCCACCTGGTGCTGCGCGGCGTGTTCAGCATCGGGACGGTAGTCGCGTTCAGCTCGTATCTGGTTCAGCTTTATGGTACGCTGCAAGAGCTGGCAAACGCGCCGGTTGCATTCTCTACATCGATGGTGAGCTTTGAGCGCGTCTTCGAGGTGATCGACCTGCCGCTGGAGATCGAGGAAAAGCCTGACGCGATCGTGCTCGACGAGGTGAAGGGCCGCCTGACGTTCGAGCACGTTTCCTTCACCTACAGCGCCGCGGACGTCCCACTGCTCAGTGTTGTGGAGCGCGTCGGGCAGATCGACAGTGTCGAGGCCGCGCTCTCCGGCGAGGTCCCGCGCGAGCACGTTGAGTCGGCACCCGGCCCCAGCCAGGCGCGCGAGGTCGCGCTGGAGGATGTGACGTTCACGATCGAGCCGGGGCAATTGGTGGCGTTGGTGGGACCCAGCGGGGCGGGCAAGACCACCATGACCTACCTCATCCCGCGCCTCTACGACCCCACCGC
>DYEN01000200.1 GCA_020725705.1 Anaerolinea sp. | reverse complement strand
GTCACGCCGTCCGGATCGGTGATGCGGACGACTTCCTGATAGGCAATGCCCGCTGCACGGTTAAGGAAGATCAGCGGGCCGCGGATCTCGGACAGCGTCCGGTATTCCTTGACAACCAGGCTTGGGCGCGACACGGCCATCAGGCTTGTTCCTCAACCAGCTCGTCTACCAACGCCTTGATCGACGTGGCCGCGCTCTCGGCGGGTTCTTCCTTCAGACGGGCCAGCGCCGCGCGTGCCGGCAGCGCGCGCACCGCCTCCAGCCCCTGGCCGTCCTCCAGCATCTGCCGGCCCCGGTGATAGAACGTGATAAATGCCTTCAGCATCCAGTAGGTTTTCTCCAGCGGGCAGTACCGATCCTCGCCTTCAAATGCCGACTGGTGTAGGAACCCTTCCCGGATCATCTGGGCGATCATCAAGAGCAGATGCTCGCTGTCGGACAGCGCCTCTGGCCCCACCAACTGCACGATCTCTTCCAGTTCGTCGGCTCGCTGCAGCAACGCGATCGCCTCACCGACCAGATCGCTCCAGTCGCGCGCCACATGGCGGCTGTACCAGCGCTTGAGCAGATCGAGCGAATAACTCTGCGTCCAGCTAATCGCCGGAAAGTGACGCCGCCGCGACAGCTCGTAGGACAGCGCCCAGAACGCCCCCGCGACCCGCATTGACCCCTGCGTGACCGGCTCCGAGAAATCGCCGCCGGGGGGCGAGACGGCCCCCACCAGCGTCAGCGACCCGATGCGCGGCGTCGCGTTCCCGCCGGGTGTGTCGCGGTCTGTCCCCAGGCACCGAACGCGCCCCGCACGCTCGTAGAACTCGGACAGGCGCGCGGCCAGATAGGCCGGGTAGCCTTCCTCGCCGGGGATTTCTTCCAGCCGCCCTGAGATTTCGCGCAGCGCCTCGCCCCAGCGCGAGGTCGAGTCCGCCAGCAGCAGCACATCGTAGCCCATATCGCGGTAGTACTCCGCGATGGTGATGCCGGTGTAGATGCTGGCCTCGCGCGCCGCCACCGGCATATTCGACGTGTTGGCGATCAGCACGGTGCGGGTCATTAACGGCTCGCCGGTGTACGGATCGATGCTCTGCGGGAACTCTTCCAGCACGTCCGCGATCTCATTACCGCGCTCGCCACAGCCCACATAGATCACCACATCGACATCCGACCAGCGCGCCAGCGACTGCTCGACAACCGTCTTGCCGGTGCCGAACCCGCCGGGAATGATCGCCGCGCCGCCTTTGGCAACCGGGAAGAAGGCGTCGATGACGCGCGTACCGGTAATAAGCGGCTCGTCCGCGTCCAGCTTGGCCTGAACCGGCCGGGGCTGCCTGACCGGCCAGGTCTGAACCAGCCGGATCTCGTGCGCCCGGCCGGAGCCGGTATCGACCACCGCCGTGACATCCCGCACCGTCAGCGGGCCATCGGCGATCGCGCTGACGCGCCCGCGAACACCAACCGGCACCATGACGCGATGCTCGATCACCGGCGTCTCCGGGACCACGCCCAGCACATCCCCCGGCCCGACCGCGTCCCCCACCTGCACGCGCGGCGTAAACAACCAGCTTACATCGGTTGCCAGCGGGAACGCATCGACACCACGCTCGATGAACTGCCCGCTGATTTCCGATAACCGGGTCAGCGGACGCTGCAACCCGTCGTAGATCTGCCCCAGCAGCCCCGGCCCAAGCTGCACCACCAGCGGCTGGCCCGTGCTGATCACCGGCTCGCCCAGCCGCAGACCGGCGGTTTCCTCGTAGACCTGGATCGTGGTCCGGTCACCCGCCAGCCGGATGACCTCGCCGATCAGCCCCAGATGACCCACGCGCACCACGTCGTACAGACGCGGGAAGGGCAGGCCGACCGCGCCTACGACCGGCCCGGCCACACGGATAATCCGCCCCTTATCGCTCACCTGCGCTCCCCTCAGGCTCGGCTCCGAAACTGATCTGCACGCCAATCGTCCGCCTCAGCAGCCGCGCGATCCGCGCTCTGCGCGTCACCGCTACTTCCCCCGCCAGCGCCCCCGGAATCGCCAGATAGAGCACGGTCTCGGACGCTTCGAGCCGGCGCAGCAGGCCGGGACTGAGCGCCGCCAACAGGCCGTCTTCAATGGCGACCAGGGCAGTTTCGCGCTCGTCCAGCCACGTCTCAAGCAACGTCTCCGCCGCCTCGACATCCTGGACCCCGTGCGCTTCAACCCCGGCCAGATGAAACCCTGTTACGACATCCGGGCTGGCGATCACCCGCAAGCGGCTCATGCGACCCACTCCACTTCGGCCAGGATTGCGTCTGCCGCCAGACTGGCGCGCACGCCGCGCGCGATCCAGCGCAGGTTGCCGATCTCGTTGACCTTCAGCGCGAGATAGCCCAGCTGCACCCCCGTACCCAACGGGTCGCGGGCGATCAGGCCGGCGCGCCAGCGCAGCCGCCAGCGTTTCAGGCTGCGTTCGACATCGCTCAGCCGCCCGGAGCGCCGCGCCGCCTCGACCCCGGCGCGCAGCGGGGCGGCGTAAACCGACTGGCGCAGCGCGTCTGCCACGCCCGCGAGCGTTGATTCCTGGGCTGCGCTTTCCAGCAGCGCGAACGGCAGCCGCCCCGGCCCGACGAACAGCGCACGCCAGCCGCCCGGCTCGATCCGCCGTTGCAGCGCGGCCCGTTCGCCGGGCGCGTGGACGAGACGCAGCACGGTGAGCAGATTGGTCAGGTCAGCGTCCACGGCCAGCGCCTCGCGCAGCGCCGCGGCTTCGCCGCGCCCTGTCTGCGCCTGCTGCATGGCCGTCCCGAAATACCAGCGTTCCAGCGCCAGCTCCACATCCGCCAGGGTGGCGGCGGCCCGGCCCGCCCGCGCCGCCGTCAGCGCCGCGGCCTGTGGCAGGCGCAGCGTGGCGATCCGGTCGATAGCAGCGCGCAGCGACGGCATCTGCACCAGATCGTCCAGCACTGCTTCCGTCAGATCGCCGATCGGCAGCAGCAAGGCGCGGACCTCGTCAGGCGTCGCGCCGCGCTCCACCCCGCGCAGAATAGTTTTGAGGTTGTGCATATCATAGCTGCGCAGGATGATGGCGAGCATGTGCTGAGCAGGCGGCTCGTAAAAGGCACGAATGCGGCGGGCGGTGGCGATCAAATCCTGGCTAAGCGCGTAGCTGATGGCTTCCGCCTCGCCCACCCGCACCAGCGCCGCTTCGACCGCTCGCCGATACGCGGTGCGCGTCAGCGCGCCGATCAGATCGTCCAGGCTTTCCGACCGGGCCAAAGCGCGGTAATCGGCCTCGGAAAGCAAGCGCGATTTCATCGCCCGCAGGCGCGCGTTTCCGTACTCGTAGCCGCTCATGGCCCCACCGGCGCTGCATTGCCTGGCACACTGCCGCCCGCGAGCGGCTCGCCTGCCGGGATCGCTTCGAGCCGGGCAAGCATGCTCTGGCGCAAATAGGGCGCTGCGCAGGCCAGCCGGCTTTCCAGGGTGTTATCCGCCACGATGGCCCCGTCCGCGCTGGTCGCCGTCACGCCGCCCCACGTCTCAATCTCGTAGCGCACCGGCCACGCGGCACCGCGCTCGCAGCGGATCGCTTCCAGCCGTTCCCGGTCGCGCGGGTCGGCCAGCAGGTGCGGCACCTCGCCTTCGACCAGCGACGGCAGCACCGCCGCCAGCGCCTCGTCGACCAGCGCCGCCAGCAGCGCGGGGTAATCTCCCCGGCTGCGTGCGCGGGCCAGCCGCTCGCGCAGGCGATCCAGTGCGCCCGTGATGACCGCTTCCTGGCCGTCGTACACGATGCGCATGGCCTCTAGCCGGGCGCGATGCAGCGTGCGCGCCCGTTCCCAGGCCGTCGCCTGGAGCGCAGCGGCGTGCGCCCGGCGGTAGATTGCCTCGGCTTCCGCTTCCGCATCGGCCAGGATCCGCGCCGCCTCGGCCTCGCTCGACGCCTGGATCTGGGCGGCGCGTGCCCGACCTGCGTCGCGAATGGCGGCCAGAATACCTTCCAGGCTCATAGGATCAGCCCAACAGCAGAATCATCGCCGCCGTCGCAAACCCGAGAATCACAACCGTTTCCGGAATCGCGATCAACAGGATGATCGCGCCCAGCAGATCGGGTTTCTCGGCCAGGGCGCCGGCGCCCGCCGCGCCGATGCGAGACTGCGCCAGCCCGGTTCCCAACGCCGCAAGTCCGATCGCCAGCCCGGCCCCAATCGCCATCAACCCGGTTTCCATCATTACACCTCCTTACCCTGCTCGTGGACATACGGTAGCCGGAACGCCAGCGGCTGATACAACCGGCCACCGCCCTCGTAGAAGTTGCGAAAGAACTCGACATAGTGCAGACGCAGGCTCTGAATCGTCGGGCTGAAGGCGCCCAGCACCAGGTTCAGCGCGTGCAGCAGCGCCGCGATAATCACGCCGACGACCACGCTGCCGACAGCGCCCGCGATTTCGCCGGCCACCAGCGCCAGATACACCGACGACAGCCCGATCGCCGCGATACGGAGATAGGACAACACGTTGCCGACCAGCCCGATCATCTCGATCGGCGCCATCAGCACGCCGATGCGCCCCAGCGACGCGCCGAGCAAAACCGTCCCGACCACCAGCAGCGCCACCGCCGGGGTGATCAGGCCATCCGGGAGCACTTCGACCAGCGCGCCGACCAGCAGAAAGAGTGCGCTCAGCCCCAGCAGACGCCCACCGCGCTCAAGCACATGGTGACGGCTGCGCTGTCTGGCGCCTTCCCACAGCCCCAGAAGCAGCCCAAGCACCAGATGCATTCCCCCCACGCCAACCGACAGGGCGAGCAGGTCGAGCAGGTGATCTTCGTTTGTGCGGTCGAACAGGATGGCGTGCAGCCCGAAGGATTCACCCAGCCTGCCGAACAGCTCACCGAACAGCACGCCAAAGATCATGGCCCACCCCGCGCCGTAAGCCAGGACCGTCGTCAGGCTGCGCATCATCCCCGGCTTCAAGCGGCGGCGCACCAGGATCACCAGCCCCAGCAGCAACGCCCCGTAGCCGATATCGCCCAGCATCATCCCGAAGAAAACCGGCATGAACAGCGCCATCAGCCGCGACGGATCGAGCGCATCGTAGGCGGGCAAGCCGTAGAGGCGGACCAGTGCCTCGAAGGGGCGAACCGGCGCAGGATTCGCCAGCAGAACCGGCGCGTGTCTGCGCTCCTCAGGCGCAACCGGCAGCCGGATCACCTCAACGGCGTCGCCTGCCCGCTCATACAGCGCGCACTGCACCCGCTCGAATTCATCTTCAGGGGTCCAGCCCAACAGCACAAAGGTCATGCCCGTCTCGCCTGCCAAGGCGATCACCTCGTAGGCGTCCAGCTCGTCTTGCAGCCGGTCGCTCCACAGCAGCAGCCTGTCTTCCCAGCGCCGGGCCAGCGCCGCCAGGTCCTGCTCCACCTGAGCCAGGCGCCCCGGCAGGGCATTCAACTGCCGGCGCAATGCGGCGATCGCCGCGTCCGGCGAGTCGGTGCTAAACTCGCGCGGGAGCCGCAGGCGCGAGACGTCCTCGCGATCCAACAGCGCATTGACCGGGTCGGCATAGGTACGCGGCACCACGATCAGCATCGCGCAGAGCGCCTCGCCGACCGCAGCCGTCGCCGTCTCGGCGCGTCCCTGCGTGATCCGGCCAACCTCAGACGCGATCAGAGTCAGCACATCGGCATGGCTGCGGCTGACGAGCAGCCCGAACGACACGCTGTCCGGCTGGCGCGCCATCGGCGGAAAAACCGGCAGAAGCTGGCGCATGGTGTCTTCAAAGCGCGCCAGCAACTCGCGCTCGGCACGCAGGGCGTCCTGCTGCGCTTTCAGCGCTCGAACCTGGGGGACCAGCTCTGCAATCCGGGCATAGATCACATCCAGCGGCTCGACCGTCGCCCCGACGGGTGGAGCAGCCCGCCGCGCGATGCCCAGCATCTCGATCAGGCCCTTGACCTGGGCGAAGTGGCGGCTGATCTCTTCCTGCGCGCGGATCAGCGCGGCATCAACGCTCAGCGGTTGCAGAAGCAGTTCCGGTGCGTCGATGGCGCGGTCGAGGTGGACACATCCCAGCTCGCCAAGCGCCCGGATGACCGGTAGTAACGCCGGCTTGAGGCCGATGATCTGCACCCGCGCCATCTCACGGCTCATGCGCGCCCCCTTCCGGCGGCGTGGCGAGGACATAGCCCAGCGCATCGTCGAGCATTTCCCGTGCGGACTGCTCCCACGCAGCCTGCATCCGGGCGGTCAGTTCGCGCGCTCGCGCCACGATTCGTTGGGCCTCGGCTTCAGCATCGGCCAGCCGGGCCTGCGCCTCGGCGTCCCCGTCCTGCCGCCCTCGCTCCGCCGCCTCGGCGCGAATCTGCTCGGACCGCAGGCGCGCCTGGGCCACGCGCTGCGCGGCGGCCTCTTCCGCCGCGCGGATCAACTCGGCCATCTCGCGCTCGGCGCGGCGCACCTGCTCCAACGCCGGCAGACTCTCCGGTCTGCTACTCTGCATGGCTGCACCCTCTCCCGGCCCGCCGACACAGCCCCGCCCTGTGCCCTGGCGCCACGCCGGCGGCAGAAACAACCCGGGCGCCGTGCACCGGCAGATCCGGCACAAGCGCCCGGGCAAAGATATCGCCGATCGCCACATCGTCCGGCACACGGCGATAGCGTGGACCATCGCACGGCAGTACGGTTCCCTCGTCGCGCAGCAGAAGCGCGCCCGGAAATCCCGCACGGGCCACGATACACCTGTCCATCACGCCACCGAGATAGGCACCGGACGATACGCGCACACCAAGTAGGCTCCGGTTGGCCCCGGCGGTACAGTTTGTAATAAGAACCATGCACTCGCCGGACCAGCCGGCTGTATTCAGTATACTATAGGTCACCCGCCCTGCGCTTGACGTTTGGAGGCCGTTATGAACTCTGCAGACGGGTCCATGGGGGAAAGCCGGCGCCACGCATAGGGGCGGGCAAGCCCGGACCGTGCGAGAGACGGGGTCAACCGCGCGGTGGTAGGGTAGCGGGCGAGGCAAGCATCGCCCCCACGAGAATATCCAACGCCATCCAACACCCTCGCTCCCCGTAAAGTGCAAACACGCTCGGGCAAGTACGTCCCTCGCTCCGGCGCCTCACTTGACAAAAGTCAAAGACTACCCTCGGCCACTCGTGATAAATTTCATTAAACGCAGGGGACTGGCTCTGTCGTTCTGCCAGCACACCTGCCAAGAGTATGCCGCGCGCGCACGGTGGACAGGGCTTGCCAGCACAAGCCAGCCGAAGAGCGGGGGACACCGCGCGAGCGCCTGGCACATGGTTTTTTGGCGCGAGATCACTTGAGTTTGAGGAGAAACGCATGCGCAAACTGAAGTGGCCACCCTGGCTGAAACTACTCATTTGTGCCGCCGTCGTCCTGGGTGTGGCGCTGGCGATCAACGCCAGCAGACCCGCTCAGGCTCAAGGGCCGGGCGATATGCGGCCCATCACAGACTTCCCCGACGTCATGGAAGCCTGGGCAGGCAGCCCGCACGGCAATACCTACGACCTGGGCAAGGGGCCGAACACCTACTGCTCGCGCTGCCATTCGCCCCAGAACTGGGACCCAGCCGCCCGGCCCGGCCCGCCGCCCAACTGCGTCACCTGCAAGTTCCCGCAGGACCCTGAGCTGCGCATCGCCCCGACGATGGACTTCGTG
>DYEN01000199.1 GCA_020725705.1 Anaerolinea sp. | reverse complement strand
GCGATGCCGCCGCCCACTCCGCCGCCGAGAACTGCAGCAGCGTGTAGTTGTCGCACTGCAGTGGCACCAACGCGCGCCGGATCGCCTCCGCCGCGCCGGGAAGCTGCTCGAAGCCCGCCGCCGCGCCCGCGTAGACCAGCGGCAGACCCGGCGGGCTGAGCGCCACATGCTGGCTCAACTCGCGGTACTCCACCATCACCGCCGCCCAATCGTGCCACGCCGGATCGGACCAGTCGATCAATCCGGCGGTAGTATACGGGCCGGTCGCCGTCAGCGACGCAGTCCGGTAGAACAGCTCCGCCAGCGGGTTCCCTGCGCGCACCCACGTCGCCAGCAATGATAGCGCCACCATGCCCAGCATTCCCCAGGCAAGCGCACCTCTCGTCCGCCCGGCCCGGATCAGCCACGCCGTCATCAGCGCGAAAACGGCAACCCCCGCGCCCAACGCCAGCGCCCGCCCCGGCGCGACCGGTTCGTGCGGCCATTGCCAGTGAAACAGCTCCGCACCGCGCAGAAACGGCACCAGGTCCAGCGCCAGGATCAATGCCAGCGCGGCGCTGGCAATAACGATGATCGATATCGCCCGCGCCGGGCCGCCCTCTACCCGCCTCACGGCGCCGCCTTGCGCCCCAGCAGGGCCAGGTTAACTGTGCTCCGGCCCGGTGGCTCGTTCAGCTTGTTGGGCCGGTCGAAGAAGTTCAGCACCGCCACACCCAGGTTGATCGGGTTAAGCAGGCTGCCGTTGTTGCGGTCAAACGCCGTGCGATCGGCGGCGTCGGCCAGCTTACCCGGTAGCAAACCGGACTCCAGCAGCGGCTTGCCCAACCCGTAGACCAGGTTGTGAATGAACGGGAAGCTGTAGTGCGTGAAGGCGCGCTCCGCCTCGACCACCAGCCCGGCCCGCTCGACCGCCGTACGCAGTTGCTCGCGCGTGTACAAGCGCACGTGGTTGGCCCAGATGCCCGCCAGCGGCCCGCGCCGGATCTTGGTGTGGAACAGCGTTTCCAGCGTCTTGTTGATCGGATCCCAGAGGAACGGGTAGTTGGCATTGGGTACGGTGATCGCCACCACGCCGCCCGGCTTGAGCACACGCCGGACCTCGTGCAACCCGGCCACGTCGTCCTCGATGTGCTCCAGAATCTCGGAGAGGATCACGCCGTCGAACCAGTTGTCGGGAAAAGGTAGCGCGTAAATGTTGCCGCGCGTCAGCGTGATCCCCGGCAGATGCCCGACGTTGCGCTGCGCTTTGCGGATGATCGCGTCTTCCAGCTCCAGCCCGACCAGCTCGCACCGGCTGACGTAGCGGATCATGTTCAGGTAATAGCCGCGCCCGCAGGCGCAGTCGAGCAGGCGCGCGCCGTCGTGCAGCGGGATCCACTCGAAAATTGTCTGCACCCGCTTCTTGAAGGCCATGTCGGCCTCGTTGCGGGTCATGTGCCGGATCAGTTCGGGATCAACCATCTTCGGCTCGTCATGTGCGGATCCGACCGGTTCGCAGTCGGTCTACAATCGGTTCTATCATACCGTCTGGGCGCGGCGTGGTCGAAACGGCTAGGGCCGGGCTGCCCGGCGCAGGTGCTTCTCATAGCGGTCGACCGTCTCGGCCAGGTTGAAAAGACGCTCGATCTCCGCACGCGGCTTGATCAGCTCCGCGCGGTGCTGCAGCACTTCGACAATCGCCTCGCCTAGCGCCTGCCAGTTCCCGCGCGGGACGATCCGCCCCATGCCGGTTACGGTCACCGGGACGCGTCCGCCGGGTGTATCGGTCATGACGACCGGCGTCCCGCATAACATCGCCTCGACCTGCACCAGCGCAAAACACTCCGTGTCGCTCGGCATCGCCAGCACGTCGCACGCCGCGTAGAAGTTCGCCATGGCCTGCATGCTGCTCAGCGTCCCCAGAAAGATCAACTGATCCTCATACCGCTGTATCAGCGCCTGATTGCGCTCCCAGGTGTCCTCGTAGCGGATGTCGTACTCCCCAGCAAAAACAACCCGCGCATCCGGATAGTAACGGTTGATCACTTCCAGCGCGCGGATCAGCAGGTCGGGCCGCTTCTCTTGCACAAAGCGCCCGGCATAGCCGATCAGCGGACCGCCGTCCTTCTGCCAGCGCTCGCGCAACTCGGCGACGCGCTCCGGCTGCGGGTTGGGCACCTCGATCGGCGGGTAAATGACCGACACGCGGTCGCGGAACGGCTTGAGGTAGTAGCTGTGGTCGGCGTAATCATGACTATACGCAATCAAGCGCGCCGCGTGCCGCGCCATGTAGGCGTAATTTTGAAAGGTGAACCAGCGCACAAACCGGTTGAACAACCCCGGTGGCAGGATCAGATCGCCGTGGTGCGTGGCGATCAACCGTTTGCCCGCCAGCCGGGTCAACACGGCCATCAGCGCCGTTTCGAGCATCGGCGTGTGCAGCCAGACCACATCGTGCAGGCGAATCAGCCCCCAGGCCGCCCAGGGATAGGCCGGCATCACCATCCCCCGGCTGATGCGCAGCGGCGCCCACAGCCGCACCAGACGCACCCCGTTGATCGTCTCGTCGCGCGGGAGATCGATCGCGTGGCGGGCGGTCAGGATCGTGACCTGATGCCCGCGCGCCACGAGCTGTTCCGCCACGCGCTGCACGTGAATCGGCACACCGGTGCGGTGCGGCAGGTAATATTGCAGCGCCACCAGAATCTTCAGCGGCTTATCGTCCGCAATGCGTTCGCTGTCAGAAGCAGGCATCGGAATCGCGTTTCCGGAAAGCGCCGCCGGGTCAGCCGAGCGGCGCGTCAATCTCTGGCAAAGCAGGCGCCTCTTGCCGGGCGCGTAGCGCCTGAGCCGCGCGGGTAACGTCGCCCAGGCTCACATTTTCAGCCCACAGGCCGATCAGCCCCATCAGGATGTACGACCCCAGGTTGACCACATGCAGCAGCAGCGCGAACGCCACCGCCGGAGCCGCCGTGGCACTCTCGACCAGCCCCGCCCCGGCCAGGCCGAACACCACCGCGGCCTCAAACGGCCCCAGGTTGCCCGGCACGGCGGGAACCGCGATCGCGAACGACGCCAGCGCGATCATCGCCATCGACGCGGCCCAGGTCGGCTGGTCGAAGATGGCAAACATCATCACGTAGCCCGCAATGACTGAGGCCGTCCATGCCGCCGCCGTCCACCCGATCGCCTGTACCGCCAGCCGGGGCGACCCCAGCGGCACCAACCCTTCCAGCACTTGATCGAGCCAGCGGTGCACCCGGGGGCCGTGCAGCAGCGGGAGGAACCGCCCGACGCCGTCGAGCAGACGGTGCGCCCAGGCGGGCCGCCGCGCAAACACGGCCAGCACGATCACACCCGCCACCGCGCCGATCCCCAGCGCCGCCCCCACCAGCCCGATCTCCAAGCCGACCGGCAGAATCAGCAGCGTCAGGCCGATCAGCACGAAGACCGCCAGCGTGTCCAGCAGGCGCTCGACCACGATCGTGCTGAGCGAGGTCAGCGGCGGGACGGGTGGATCGACGCGCGCGGCGAGCACGGCCCGCGCCAGCTCGCCCACCCGCAGCGGCAGCACGCCGTTGATGAAATAGCTGACGTTGAGGATGTGAAAGCTGCGCCCCAGCGGCAGCCGCCCGTTGAGCAACACGCGCCAGCGTACCCCGCGCAGCCACAGCCCCACGATCGAGATCGCGACGCAGGGCAGCACGGCCCAGTAGCGGGCGCCGAGCAGTTCGTCGCGCACGCCGGAGAAATCGCGGCGCAACAGCACCGCCAGCGCGATGGTGCTTACCACAAGCCCCAGAATGATGCTGGACCAGCGTTTTTTCATAGGGGAACGAGGCTGACTCAGCTCTCCAGATGACCCGGCGGGTCATTATAGCGGCTCTCACCTGCCGCGCCATACCCAGTTTACACCGCCCGCCGGCAGAATCCCCACAGTAGGCGAGGCGTAGCGCAGGCATGTTTTGCGCGCCGCCTTCGCGTCACGTGAGACACGATGAAACGGGCGTATGATGGAATCAGCATACGCCTTGCAGGGCAGAGAGGTGCCTCGATGTACGCGCAACTTCAATCGCACAAGTTCATCAGCTATCCGGCCATCGCGCTGCTGGTGGCGCTGGCGCTCGTGGCCGGCTCGTTTCCTGCCGGGACGGCGCGCGCCGCGACCTGGACATCCGCACTGGTCACCTGCGATTCGGATGATGTCAAGGCCGCGCCGGACATCTACGCGCAGACGCTGGCGACCTATTATCGCAACCAGACCGTGACCGTGACCGGCGAGCGCACCGCCGACGGCATTTGGGCGCGTGTCGTGCTGCCCGATGGCCGCCTCGGCTGGATGAAGGCCGTCTGTGTGGCAGGCGCGGTCCAGGCGCCGGCTCCGGCGCCGGCACCGGTCGGCCGCACCGTCATGATCAACACCGGCGCGCTCAACGTACGCAGCGGCCCCGGCTGGTGGTATCCCATCCTGGGCAAGTTCTACCGGGGCACAGTCTTGCCGCTCGGCACCTACCGCAACGCGGACGCCTCGTGGGTCCAGGTCGTGATGCCGAACGGCCAGACGGGTTGGGTCAACGCCAGCTACATCCGCGCCGGAATCTCGCTCTGGACGCTGCCCGTCTACGGCGCCCCGACCGGCGCGACCGTCTTCGTCGGCCCCGGCGGGACGGTCTTCAGCGGGCCGGGCTGGACCTATCCCATCCTGACAAGCTACCCGCACGGCACGACGCTCACCCTCGGCACGTATCGCACCGCCGATAACCAATGGGTGCAGGTCGTCCTGCCGGACGGGCGGACCGGCTGGGTAGCGGTCAGCTATGCGCTGCCGAGCATTCCGATCCACACACTGCCCATCTACGGCACTACCCCGCCGCCCACCACGCCCCCGGCTGTGCGGACGCATGTGGTTCAGCCGGGCGAGAACCTATACCGCATCGGCCTGCGCTACGGCGTCAGCTGGCCGAAGATCGCCGCTGCGAACGGGCTGGTCTACCCGTATCGCATCTACGTCGGCCAGACGCTC
The DNA here is from genome assembly GCA_020725705.1 of Anaerolinea sp. Taxonomy (GTDB): domain Bacteria; phylum Chloroflexota; class Anaerolineae; order Aggregatilineales; family Aggregatilineaceae; genus DYGX01. Next base: position 1,086 of record DYEN01000199.1, on the reverse strand, counting down.
ATCATCCCGTAACCGCAATTACCCGCATACCCCAGGGCAGAGCCGGCTCTGCCCTGGGGCGCTCTGGCCGGGTGGCCGGCGCCGCGCCCAACCACGACTTGACGGCATGCCCCGTCAACCGTATAATAACGGGCGATCCGCGGGTATAGTTCAGTGGTAGAACGTCAGCTTCCCAAGCTGAATGTCAGGGGTTCGAATCCCCTTACCCGCTCTTCCAGGCATTCCATCCGCGCGGAATGCCTTTTTGTTCCCCGGCGCAGTGCGGCGCCCAAAGGAGTTACCCGTGCCGCTGACTACTGTGACCCCGCACCCCAGCCTGGAGATCGTGTGTGACGGGGCGCCCGGCCGGCTGAACGAGGATGCCTGGCTGGTCATGCAGTCCGGGCACCTGGGCGCGCGGATCTTGTTCGCCGCCATCGACGGCGCGACCACCCGCCTGACCCCACCTCCGCTCCAGCGTTACCTGAACACTCTGCCACAGAAGCTGACGCCCGCCGCTTACGCCGCGCGCGTGGTGCGCGACGCGCTGGCCCGCCTGATCGCCGAGGGTGAGGTGACCGACACACGCGCGCTGCTGCTCGAAGCCAACGCAGCGCTGGGCCGCGCGCTGACGGAGCGGTTCGGTGCGCTGACGCTGGAGCGCATGGGGTTTCCCGACGAGGTATACGCGACCCTCAGCCACGATCCGCGCCTGGTGCGGCTGGCGCTGCCCGCCTGTGTGGCGACCCTGGCCGAGTACGATCCGGCGGGCAACTCTCTACGCTGGGCGCACGCCGGCGATACCGCCCTGCTCGTGCTGTACGAAGGTGGGCGCGTCGAGATGCCGACCGCCGCACACACCGCCGATTTCGACGGCGCCCTGGCCCGCGCCGCGCTCCGGCTGCGCGAGCAGCACCCCGAGCTGCCGTTCCGCGCGCTGGTCGAGCATCCCGAAGTGCGCAAGCTCAACCTGAACAATGGGCTGCGTCACAACTATGTCGACAAACACGGCCTACCCCAGCCCGGCCAGGGCGTCGGTGTGCTGGATGGTCTCTCCGAGCTACGCTACTTCGTGCAGACCGGCACGCTGTCGCTGGACCGGGTGCT
>DYEN01000198.1 GCA_020725705.1 Anaerolinea sp. | reverse complement strand
GCATCGTAATCGGGACGCTGGCCGGCCTGTTTAACGCGCTGTTCATCGTCTACGTGCGCGTGCCGCCGATCATCATGACCCTGGCGACGCTGGCGCTCTACCGGGGGTTGGCGTATGGAGTCAGCCAGGCACGCTCGGCGCGTGGCTATCCGGAATGGTTCTTCCGCTTTGGGCAGGAAGACACGCTCGGCATCCCGACCCAGATCTGGTTTTTCATCGTGGCCAGCATCATCACCTGGATCGTGCTGGCGCGTACGCCGTTCGGACGCGGGCTATACGCGATCGGCAATAATGTGATCGGAGCGCGTTTTAGCGGCATCCCGGTCGACCGCTACCTGCTGGTGATCTACACCTTTTCCGGTTTTATGGCAGGGCTGGCCGGCTTTCTGTTTACGTCGCGCGTGAGCACCACGCGGGCCGACTCCGGCACGGGGATGGAGCTGGACGTGATCGCGGCTGTGGTGCTGGGTGGCACCAGCATCATGGGGGGGCGCGGCACCATTCCGGGGACGATCCTCGGCCTGGTGCTGATCCAGCTTCTCAAGAACGGCCTGTCGCTGTCCGGCGTGAAAGGGGACGCGACCATCGTTGTGATCGGCAGCGTCCTGATCCTTTCAATCCTGATCAACAACTTCCTTCAGCGCCGGTTTGCCCAAGCCTAAAGGAGGTGATGGCGATTCGACCCAGCACAACGCACCGGAAAGTTCTACCCTTATTCGCGTACTGTTGTCATGTGAAGGAGAGGTTTGGTATGAAAAAGCTGCTTGTCAGCCTGATCTTGCTTGCCATGCTGGTTGCGCCGCTCGCGGCGGTCCTGCCGGCGAAGGCGCAGGACGACCTGCCCACCAACCCGCTGGCCTGCCCCTGGGAAGAAGAAGAGGCGGCTGAAGCGGAGGAAGGTGAAGAGGCGGAAGCGACCGAAGAGCCGATGGAGTACAACGGCGGCCAGCCGGTCAACCCGCCCGATCTGAAGGGCAAGCCGATCCGCGTGCTGGACCTGCCCAAGCTGATTGGCATCGCCTATTTCGCGGCGACGACCAAGGGCCTCAATGAGGCAGCCGAAGAGCTTGGCAATGTCACGATCATCACCGACGCCCCCACCGAGGCGAACGTCGATGACCAGATTACCTTTATCGAGAACTATGTCACCCAGGGCATCGACGTGATCGCCTTCGCGTCGAACGACCCGGTCGCCATCTCGCCTGCGCTGCGCCGGGCGCTTCAGGCGGGCGTGCATGTGATCGGCTTCGACGCGGATTCGGAGCCGGATGCCCGCGAGTGGTTCGTCAACCAGGCGACCTTCAACGGCATGGCCAAGGCGCTGATCGACTCGATGGTCGAAGAGGTCGGTGAAGATGCCAACGTGGCGATCGTCACCAGCTCGCTGACCGCCCCCAACCAGAACCGCTGGATCTCTGAAATGCTGGCCTATGCCGAAAAGTGCTATCCGAACCTCAACTTCCTGGAGACGGTGCCCTCGGAAGAGGACCAGCAGCTCGCTTTCCAGCGTGCCCAGGAACTGGTCAACAAGTACGGCGAGGAACTGGACGGGATCTTCGCGATGTCGAGCGTGGCCGGCCCCGGCGTGGCCGATGCGCTGACCCAGATGGGCGTCTGCGATCAGACGATCTCGGTCGGCATCTCGACTCCGAACCAGATGCGTCCGTTCATCAAGAACGGCTGTGCGCCGAAAGTCGTGCTGTGGAACCCGATTGACCTGGGCTACGCGACGACCTACGTGATCCGCGCGGTGGTCGATGGCGAGTTGGTGCCGGGTGACACCGAGGTTGAAGCCGGGCGTCTGGGCACGCTGCCGGTCATCAATGGCAGCGAGATCCTGCTTGGCCCGCCCACCGTCTTCACGGTGGACAACATCGACGACTTCGACTTCTAAGCCGGTTGAGGCAATGCCAGGGCAGCCCGGCACATCGCCGGGCTGCCGTCCGGCACGTGTCAAAAGAACCATTCTTTTCCAAAACAGTTTTGCCAACGTGTGCCACCAAGACACTTACGTGCCCGTCCGGCGGGCGCGCCGCGAAGCTTTGAAGGTAAGGGAGCTATGACAGACTATCTCCAGTACTATGAACACCTGGCCGAGCAACTGGCCGGGCGCGGGATCGATGTTGAGGCGGTGAAAGCCAGGCTCAAGCAGCAGGCGATCGAAACGCCCTCGTGGGGCTATGGAGACAGCGGCACGCGCTTCAAAGTCTTTCCCTGGCGCGGCGCGGCGCGCAACGTCCATGAGAAGCTCGCCGATGCCGCCTACGTCCACCGGCTGACCGGCGTCGCGCCGTCGGTGGCCCTGCACATCCCCTGGGATCGCACCGATGACTGGGCCGCGCTGAAGCAGGAAGCCGAATCGCTCGGCGTGCGGCTGGGCGCGATCAACCCGAACGTCTTTCAGGACGAGCAATACAAGCTCGGCTCGCTGACCAGCCCCGATGCTTCCGCGCGTGAGAACGCGATTGCGCACATGGTCGAATGCTGCGATATCATGCGCCAGGCCGGCAGCGACATTCTCAGCGTCTGGCTGGCGGACGGCACGAACTACGCCGGGCAGGATGACCTGCGCGAGCGCAAGCACCGGCTGGAAGCAGGGCTGGCCGAGGTGTACCGCCACCTGCCCCCCGGCAGCCGGATGCTGATCGAGTACAAGTTTTTTGAGCCGGCTTTTTACCACACCGACCTGCCGGACTGGGGCACGGCCTATGCGATGGCGCTCAAGCTCGGCCCACAGGCGGAAGTGCTGGTCGATACCGGCCACCACGCCCAGGGGACTAACATCGCGCACATCGTCTCGTTTCTGCTGGACGAGCGTCGGCTGGGCGGGTTCCACTTCAACAACCGCAAGTACGCCGACGACGACCTGATCGTCGGCTCGGTCGCGCCGTTCGAGCTGTTCACCATCTTCTGCGAGCTGGTCAGCGCGGGCGACCTGGCCACCAACGTCGCCTACATGATCGACCAGAGCCACAACATCGAGCCGAAGCTGGAAGCCATGATCCAGAGCGTGATCAACTGTCAGGTGGCCTATGCCAAGGCGCTGATCGTTGATTATGCGCGCCTGGAAGAAGCGCAGCGCGCCGGGGATGTGCTGGCCGCGCATCGCGAGTATATGACGGCTTTTGAGACGGACGTCCGGCCCTTGCTGGCGAAGGTGCGCGAAGAAATGGGGCTACATCCGGACCCGATCGCGGCCTATCGCGCCGATGATTACGCCGCGCGGATCGCGCGCGAGCGCGGCATCGCTGCGGCGAGCGGCGGCGGATACCCGTCGGCTTAGGGAGAAGTCATCATGCCAGAAAACCTGTGGAACGAGCAGGACGCCGCCGCACGGCCCGAACTGGACGGGCTGGTTTACCGCTCCAACCTGCTTGGCCGCGACCGGGCTGTGGTCAACATCTACGGCGGCAATACATCCGCCAAGCTGACTCTCGCCGATCACCTGGGGCGGCCTACACGGGTGCTGGCAGTCAAGGCCAGCGGCTCGGACGTGCTAACCATCACCGCCGGGCAGTTCGCGCTGCTCAAGCTGGACGAGATCGATCCGCTCTTTGAGCGCGAGGCGATGACCGACGAAGAGATGACCGACTATCTCAGCCGGACCGTCTTCGAGCCGGGCCGGCCGCGCCAGAGCATTGAAACGCTGCTGCACGCGTTTGTTCCCGCGCCGCACGTCGATCACACCCATCCGGATGCGGTGATCAGCATCGCCTGCGCGCCGGATGGCGAGGCGGCGGCGCGCGACCTGTGGGGCGAGCGCATGGCGTGGGTGCCGTACATCCGCCCCGGCTTCACGCTCAGCAAGTGGATCGGCGGAAAGGTGCGCGACAACCCGCACATCGAGTGCGTGGTCATGGGCAAGCACGGCCTGGTTACCTGGGGTCCGGACGCGAAAACCTGCTACGACAACACGATCCGCATCATTCAAGAGGCGGAAGACTACATCCGCGAGAAGGCTGCCGGCAGGCGTGTCTTCGGCGCGGTGAAAGTGCCGGCGCTCAGCCCGGACGAGCGACGCGCCATCGCGATCCGCGCCCTGCCGCTGATTCGCGGCGCGGTCAGCGACCGGCGCAGCGCCGTGCTGACCTTCGACGATTCCGGGCCGATCCTGGAGTTCGTCGGCTACGAGCGCACGCCGCAAGTGTCGCAGATCGGCGCGGCCTGCCCCGATCATCTGGTCCATGTCAAGCGCCAACCGCTGTTTGTAGACTGGGATCCGGGCGCGGGTGTCGAGGCGTTGCTGGCGTCGCTGCCGGAGCAGATCGACGCCTATAAAGCGCGCTATCAGGCATATTTCGAGGCGCACCGCGCGCCCGATGACGAGATGGCCGACCCGTCCCCGCGCGTGATCCTGATCCCCGGCGTGGGCATGGTCAACACCGGCAAGGACGCGCAGAACGCCGACGTCAGCCGCCAGCTGTATCACCGCGCGGTGGCCGTGATCGCGGGCAGCGAGGCGTTGGGCGGCTTTAACAGCCTGACGCCCGCCGAAGCGTTCGCGATCGAATACTGGCCGCTGGAGTTGTACAAACTCAAGCTGGCGCCGCCGGATCGTGACCTGGCCGGGAAAGTGGTGCTGATCACCGGTGCGGCGAGCGGGATCGGCCGGGCGACCGCCTACCGGCTGGCGCAGGAAGGCGCGCACGTGGTCGTGGCGGATATCAACGCCCAAGCGGGGCAGGAAGTTGCGCAGGATCTGGTCAAGCGGTTCGGCACCAAGCGCGGGCTGTTCGTGCCGATGAATGTCACCGATGAGGCGCAGGTCGTCGCCGCGTTTGAACAAACAGTGCTGGCCTATGGCGGCGTGGATATCGTCGTCAACAACGCCGGGATCGCCGGTGGCCGGCCCATCACCGAGACGACGTTGGCCGACTGGCAGCGCAATATGGACGTGCTGGCAACCGGTTACTTTCTGGTGGCGCGCGAGGGATTCCGTGTGATGCAGGCCCAGGGGCGCGGCGGGTCGATGGTGTTCGTCACCAGCAAGAACGCAGTCGCTGCCGGCAAGGGCGCCAGCGCCTACAGCGCCGCCAAAGCCGCCGAGCTGCATCTGGCGCGCTGCCTGGCAGAGGAAGGCGGCCCGCTCGGTATTCGCGTCAATTCCGTGCTGCCCGATGCGGTCATCCGCGGGAGCAGCATCTGGGATAGCGAGTGGCGCTCGGACCGGGCGCGCACCTATGGCATCGCGGAAACGGACCTGGAAGCGTTCTACGCGCAGCGCAACACGCTCAAAGTCACCATCACGCCCGAAGATGTGGCCGAGGCGATCTGTTTCCTGGCGGGTCCGCGCGCGGCAAAGACGACCGGCGCGTTTGTCACCGTCGATGGCGGCAATACGATCGCCTACGCCCGCTGACCGCGCCGGGGCCATCCCGCGCGGCACATGGTCGAAGTGGATGAGAGAATAGGTTAAAGCGCATGAATGGCTGGATGGGAAAACTGTTAGTCATCGATCTGGCGAGCGGGACGGTTGCCACGCAGCCGCTCGACATGGAAATGGCGCGTCTGTTTATCGGCGGGCGCGGCCTGGGCGCGCGCCTGCTGTGGGATCTGGTCGGTCCGGAAGTGGAGCCGCTCTCTCCGCAAAACGTGCTGATCATCG
>DYEN01000197.1 GCA_020725705.1 Anaerolinea sp. | reverse complement strand
GTACAGCACCACCCCTCGCCCAACCACCACCGCGATCTCGAAGTTGTCCAGCAAGACCAGCGCGCGAGACAGACCCACCCACCCGGCAGCCATCCCCACGCCAAGCACCACCGCTCCACACAGAGCGGACCGGCGCGTCACTACACGGCGCAGCGCCATCACGCCGAGCACGCCGGCCATGCCCAGCCCGGTCAGCAGCGCCATCTGGCGATAGTTCGGATCGCTGCGGGCGCTCTGAAAGAATTCAACCGGCGGGATAAAGCGAGCCGCCAGAACCAGCGCCAGCGCCCACCCGGCTGTACGCCAGCGTGCACTGCCCAACCCGCTCACCGCGCACGCCAGTGCCAGCACAGCCGCCACAAGCGGCGCACGCAGCAAGAACGTCGCGAGCAGCGGCGGCGTGCTGCTGCGAACCGCCGGGTGCAGGCTGGTCCATTCCGCCAGGTCGAATCCGTTCATCGTGAACCCCGCCGTAACGTGTTCAACCCAGGGTAGATGATACGCGATGGCTGCTGCCGCCGACCACACCAGTAAAGCGAGCGCCGCCCGTGGTGTCCTCATCGCTTGCGGCTCCGGCGTGCGCCGCCCGCCAGCTCGTCGATCAGTTCACGGATAGCGCTATCCTCTTCCGTCTGGTGTGCGAAGAAGTCCACCATGAACTGGCTGCGGCGGTGGCGCAGCGCCATCGGCGCCACGGCGCGGATGTCGTCCACATCGGCCAAATCACGCCCATCCGCCGCGGCGTGCGCGCGGGCCGCCTCGAACATGGCGTACTCGGCACGGTGTGAATCGATCCCCAACTGCTCGACGAGCGCCAGCCCGATCTCGACCGCCTCGGTCGACAGCTCTGTTTCGGCCAGCAGCGCGCGCGCCAACGCAATCTCCTCGCGAGCAGCAGCAGTCACCTCAGCCCACTCGGCCACGAAGCGCCGCCGGTTGTTCTGGTAGCGCCGCACGCGGCGATACACCTCGTACCGCTGCTCGCGGTCGACCAGCCCCTGCACCGGAACCCGCAAGCCAAAGCGATCCATGATCTGCGGGCGCAACCGGCCCTCTTCCGGATTCATCGAGCCGATCAGGACAAACCTGGAGCGGTATGTGCCAGCCATCGCGCCGCGCCGCACGGTGTAGCTGCCCTGCGCGGCAGCATCGAGAATGGCATCAACGATCACATCGTCGAGCAGGTTCACTTCGTCGATATACAACAGATTTTGGTCAGCCCGCGCCAGGATCCCGCGCTCCAGCCGGATGCGCCCCTGCTGAATCGCGATCCGCTCGTTGACGCCGCCTACCACATCTTCCAGGCGCGCGTTGAGCGGCAGCTCAACCAGCTTAACCGCGTCCAACGTCGTGATGGACTCGCCCCGCTCCAGCTTGGCGCGGCAGTCGGGGCACACATCCAGATTTCCACTCGCGTCAACGTCGGTCGGCAGGCAACCTTCCGGGCATGCGCTGGTTTCGACATAGGGCAGCAGATCGGTCAGGCTGCGGACGCAGGTTGTCTTGCCGGTGCCGCGCGG
>DYEN01000196.1 GCA_020725705.1 Anaerolinea sp. | reverse complement strand
GGAGACGCGGCGCAGCGCCAAGGGCGACTATGTCATTTCGCTGCGGGCCAAAGAGGAAGTCGCCGGGGTGGTCAAGCTGATGCCGCGCATTGAGGTGCCCGACGTTCCCGCATCCCAGGCCGAGGACGAAGAAACGTAAGAAGGCACGGACCGGCGCGCGGGAAACCGGCTTGCGATGTGAGGACCGGCCTTGCCCGGCCCGCGATGCACCGCCTCCATCTTTCGCGCCCGATGCGGCAAGCGGTACCCTTGCGGGAAGCGGCATCGGCGGTCCGGCCCTGACGCAATCGATTTGCCCGCCTGTTACGGCTCCGCTGCCAGGCGGGGTCGTTTTACCGCAGCCGGTTTGCGCGGCGGTGCTGTGCGCGGCACAATCGTGCCCGGTGAGCCGTTATCTGGACTGGATCGTGAGCGATTGGCCGAGCCAACCGGGGCGGACGTGACGGGCGCACAGGCGGGCGGGGTCCGGCACGAGTTGCTGGGGTTGCTGGGGCGCTCTGGCACGTACGCGCTGAGTGACATTCTCAAGCAGGCGATCAACTTCCTGCTGTTGCCGCTCTACACGGCCTATCTGACCACGGCGGACTACGGGGCGCTGTCGATCGCGCTGGCTGCCGCGGCGGTCTTGGAAGTGATCTATGGGCTGGGGCTGCGCAGCGCGGTTGGGCGGCTGTACTTCGACCAGCGCGACGAGGCCCGCGTGCGGGCGCTGGTTGGGACACTGGCGATCTCGCTGGCGGTGTTTGGCGTCGGGCTGAGCGTGCTGCTGCTGGCGATCGGTCCGGCGCTGTGGCCGCTGCTCGGCCAGGACGGCGTCGCGTTCTCCCCATATATCGTGCTGGTGCTGCTCACCGTACCGCTGAACAACCTGGGGCTGTCGCTGGTGCTGCCGCTGTATTACGCGCGCGGTCAGGCGTTGCGCTACGCCGCGTATAGCCTGTTTAGCTTTGGCGTGGTGACAGGGGCGACGGTGCTGTTCGTCGTGGGGCTGGGGCAGGGGGCGGTCGGGGCGCTGTGGGGGCGCTGGATCGCTGCGCTGGTGGTGTTGTTCCCGACGCTGGCGATCCTGGCGCGCAACGCCGGACCGGTCTTTGAGCGCGCGCTGCTGCGCGAGGCGCTGGCGTTTGGCCTGCCGCTTGTGCCGCACCTGATCTCGGCCTGGGCGCTCAACTTTTCCGATCGCATTCTGCTCGGCCATTTCCTACCGCTGGGCGACGTGGGGTTGTACGCGGCAGGGTACCAGTTCGGGCTGCTGATAAGTGTGATCATCACCGGGATCAACAACGCCTGGACGCCGTGGTATTTCAGGGTCAGCACCGGCCAGCGTAGCGTGCCGGTCGGACGTTTCGTGACCTATTACGTCATGCTGATCGTGGCGCTCGGCGTGGGGGCGGCGCTGCTGGCGCGCGAGGCCGTGGCGATCATGACCGCGCCCGCCTATCACGCTGCATGGACGATCGTACCGCTGGTCGCGCTGGGCTATGTGATCAACGGGCTGGTGGCGCGCTTCATGGATGTCCTGCTGCTTCACAAGCGGACCGGGGTCGTCCCGCTGACCACCATCGCGGCGGGCGCGGCGAACATCGGCTTTAACCTGATCGCGATTCCGCGTCTGGGGATCATCGGCGCGGCGTACGGGACGATCTTCGGGTACGCCGTGCGCCTGGGGCTGACATGGTTCTTCGCGGCGCAGACAGCGTTGCTGCCGTTCGAGTGGGGGCGGGTGGCGCGGGTGCTCATGGCAGGGTTGCTGGTCGCTGCGCCGGGGCTGCTGCTCGACACGGGCAGCGTGTGGCTGAACGTGCCGCTGAAGCTGGCCGTCCTGCTGCTCTACCCGCTGCTGCTGGCGCTGACCGGCACGCTGGACGCGGTGGAGCGGCGCGCGGTGCGGGCTGGCTGGCAGCGGGCGCGGGCGCGGCTGGCGCGCGGGATGGGACGATGACGCGCCTGGTGTTCTTTTCGCGTAGTCAATACCCAAACGCGGACGTCCGGCAGCCCGACGACGTGTTCGTGCCGCTGAGCGAAGCCGCGCGCGACGATCTGCTCGCGCGGGATCCCGGCGCGCCGCTGGCCGATCTGCCCCCGTTCGGCACGCTGCGCAGCGCGGGCCTGAGCGAGGCGTTCGCCCAGGCCCAGCGAGTCGTCGAGGTGCTGGCGGACGACCCGATCTGGGCGCGCCTGCTGGACTATCGCGGCTACGATCTGCGACCGATGGCGCTCAAGAACCTGTTTTTTGCGCTGGAAGAGGCAGCGTGCATGTTTCACATCGCCCGAATTGCGGCCAGCGGTCACGCAGCGGATGGCGCGATCCTGCTCGACGGCGATCCGGTGGTGGCGCGGGCAGTTCGGGCGGCGGTACCGAATGTCGAGATGTCGCACGTCCGGGTGGGGCGGGGGCGAGCTTGGCGCGAGCGCGTGCGACCTCTGGCGCGCTTCGCCCGTGACCGTGTCCAGGTCTGGCGGGCTGCTCGGCCCGCGCCGCGCGGCGATCGCCCCGTGATCGCGTTTCTGGACGCGCCACACCGGGCGCGGCTGCTGGCACGTTCGCTGGCGCTGCTGGCGCCGGACCATCCCATTCACCGGGCGGGATGGGGCGAGCGGCCCGATTTCCTCTGGCCTGACGATCTACCGGTGCGTCCGGCGGCGGCGTACCGCTGGAATGCGTACACCCCACCCGGCGCTGCCAGGCGGATCGCTCGGCATGTGCTCGGCACCCCGGCGCGGACGCGGCTGAGCGCGTTCGGGCTGGATGCTGCCGGGTGGCTGCCGCCCGACCTGTTGTGGACGCTGCGCTACACGGATATTCAACGCTACGCCGCCATGCTGGAAGCGTTCGAGGGGCTGGCTCGCGCCCAGCGCCCCGCGCTGTGGATCACGCTGGAAGACCTGCTGGCGTTCGGCAAATGTGCAGTGGCGGTCGGGGAACGGCTCGGCGTGCCGACGCTCAACGTCCAGCATGGCATCATCGGCGCCTATCCGTACCGCACCGGGATCGATGTGGTCGGGACGTTCGCCGTGTTTGGCGAAGCGGACCGCCAGACGTTGATCGCACGCGGGGCCGATCCGGCGCGTGTTGTCGTGACCGGGCCGGTGCGCTACGATGAACTGCAGGCGCTCCTGGTGGACCGGGACGCCTTCCGGCGTAGGGCCGGGCTGGATCCGGCGCGTCCGTTGGTGCTGTT
>DYEN01000195.1 GCA_020725705.1 Anaerolinea sp. | reverse complement strand
GTCCACGCGCGATCGCCGGCAAGAAGGGATAGATCATCCGGTGGCCGGTGTTGAGCACAAGCCGCGCCAGCGTAAAGGCAACGATCTGCAGGCGCAGGCTCAGGCCGGTTCCCTGCCCGTTGCGACGAAAAATGGCGTTGCGCAGGCGGAACGAATCCAAATCTTCACCTTCCCGATCGGTTACGCTTCGCTCAAATCGTCAGGGCAGCGCGGTGACGACTACCGACGTGCCGCCCGGCGTCGGCAGGGGATTACGCTCGCCGCGCAGATCACGCCAGCCGTCCTCAATCATCCAGCCGCACAGCACCGGCCCGCCGTGCCGGTCAGGGACGGGGATTCCGTCGCGGCGAGGCAGGCCATCGTACCCGCGCAAGTAGCCGAATGTCCCGTCGATTTGCGCGCGCGCCGCTTCAGACAACTCGCGATCCCCGATGGCGATCGCGTGGATGTGGATGGGCGAGTCCGGATACAGATCGCCCGTATCGCGCAGCCACGCCGCAAAGCCCGCCGTGCGCAGCGCCGCGATCAGAGGGTCGATCTCGTCCCACAGAATGTCCCATGTGACCGGATGCCGCACCGACAGATCCACCGCGCCGCCGCCGTCGTGCGTGCCGAAACTTGCTGCCAGCGCGCCGCCGGTGTAGCTGCCCTGCGTCAGCGCCACACGCAGATCGATGATTCCGCCCCGCGCCGAATAGAGCGCCTGCGCGTGGTCGAGCATCGCCAGAGTACGCGCGTTGAAATAGCCCACACTCACCCAGTGCCGCGTGTAATCCTCAGGCGGACGCAGACAGCCTTCCGGCTCGGCCCAGGTTGGGGTTGCGCCCGGCTGCCAGGCCTCAACAGCGCCGCTCAATCCCAAAATCGCCGCCAGCACCCCTGCCCCCAACCCGAACAGGGCACCAGCCTTCCATCTCGTGCTGCTCATCATCCAATAGCCATCACACCCTTTCGACCAGGACGCAGACTATAACCCATCGCCGGGCTGCGCGCCGCAGATAGCCGGGCCTGGCGCCTGCGGTTTGCGCCGTCATTGTGTACAATTGGCTGCCTGGTTAAATTCTCTTAAAGTTTGTGAACTACCCGGACCTCTGCGCTGCCCTGTGAACGGCACGCCGGCGCTACCGAAAGAGGATTCCATGCCAGACCTGCCACTCGAGGCGATCGTCTTCAGCGCGATCGCGCTCTATCTCGGATTCTTGACCGGCCGCCAGGACTCGGCGAACGTGGTCGCGCTTGTCATCTCGACCCGCGCGCTCAGCCCACGCCGCACGCTGGTCATGGCGGCGATCGGCGAGAGCATCGGGCCGTTTCTGTTCGGCGTTGCCGTGGCGCAGACCATCGGGAACGAAGTCGTTGCCCAGCGCGCCATGACGCTCAACGTCGTCTACGCCGCGCTCCTGGCGTCAATTGTGTGGAATATCACCACCATCGCGCTCGGAATACCGTCCAGCACGTCGCACGCGCTGGTCGGCGGGCTGCTCGGTCCGGCGCTTGCGGGGTACGGTTTGCAGGCGGTTCAGCTCGAAGGCCTGCTGAAAGTGGTTCTGGCGCTGTTCGTATCGCCCATCGTGGGCCTGATCGCGGGCTATTACATGGTCAAGCTCTCGTACTTCCTGGCACGCGGTGCCACGCCGCGCGCCAACATCTGGTTCAAACGCGGCGAGCTTGTCACCGCGTTCAGCCTGGCGCTGGCGCACGGCGGCAACGACGCCC
>DYEN01000194.1 GCA_020725705.1 Anaerolinea sp. | reverse complement strand
TCTGGTGGCGATCCTTGAGTTCTTGGCCGATATGCTCAATGATCGCTTTGAGTTGGCGGTCGCTGTTTCCGCTTAAGATGACGAAAAAATCGGTGACGGGCGATATGTGCCGCATGTCCATCAAGACGACGCTTTCGCCCTTTTTGTCAGACGCCAGATCGACGATGGTGCGGGCCAGGTCAACCGGTTCCAGTTTGGTGCCTCCTTTAACGCATATCCGTTGTTGGTTATTTTAGCATGACTTCCGGCGGCTGTCAGGCGGGCTAGCTCCCACCGGCCAGGGCGATCCGTTTCAGCTCCGTATACTGCGCGCCATTGGGTTTCAGCTCGCTGCGCATTAGGCTGACGCTGGTGACCTGCCAAGCCGGCGCGGCGGGCTGCTGGATGCGCGCGACCTGGGCGCCCAGCGCCGCCGCCTGAGAGGCAGATGCTTCGCGTCGCACACGGCCCAGGGTCAGATGCGGCCGGAAGGGGCGGTCTTCGGTCGGGTACCCAAGCGGCGCAATGTGCGCTTCAACGGCATCGCGCAGGGTGTGCAGGGCCTCCAGGTCGCCGGAAAGCCCGACCCACACCACGCGAGGGCGTCGTACGTTGGGGAAGCAGCCGAGATCCGCCAGCGCCAGCGTGAACGCCGGGTGGCCGCCGGCTGCCGCAGCGAGCGCCTCTTCCAGCTCGTTACGCTGTGTCGACGGAGCATCGCCCAGGAACTTGAGGGTGAGATGAATGCTGTGTGGATCGACCCACCGGACGACGCCGTGAGGGGTTTCGATCCGCAGGATCCGCTGGAAGTCCGCCAGGCCCTCCAGGATCGATTCGGGCAGGAGGGTTGCAATAAACAACCTCCATGTTTCTGTCACCGCCTGCTCCCTTCATCGTCTGGTGCCGCACTGCGCGCCAGTATAGCGCGTCTCGATCGCGCGTGCACGTCTCGTGACCGGGGGACTTCAGGCCGATTGTTCGTGCAGAAAGTGTTGTTGTACAATGACCTCGTGCACGGAATGCACTGTCAGGTTGGGGGGACATGGCTCAAGATCAATCCAAGCGCCTGCTGCGACAAGGCATCACTGCGGCTAAGGAAGGGCGGGGGGCTGAAGCGCTCGACCTGCTGCGCCAGGCGGTGCGCCTCGATCCGGCGAGCGAAACGGCTTGGCTGTGGCTGAGCAGCGTGGCGCCCAATGACCGTGAGCGGGTCTTCTGCCTTAAGCAGGTATTGGCGATCAACCCGCACAATGAGTTCGCCATGAAGGGGTTGATCGCGTTAGGGTATGAGCCGCAGCGGGCCGCCGAACCAGCGCCCGGCTCAACTGTTCCTGTGCTGTCCGACGAAAAATATGCCCGGCTTCAGCCGTTGCTGGACGAGGTTCTGGCCATGGCCGGGACCCTGCCGAAGGCTTCTGAAGCCGACATGTGGGTTCACAAGACTCGGCGCCGCCATGGAGAGAACACGGCCCAGCGGCTCCGGCAGGTGACCTATGCCGCGCTCATCTTGGTCGTGGTCGGCGTGACAGCGGGGGCGGCCTTGCTGGCGCAATCTCTCGGCATGTTCGACGCCGGGACTCCAGGCGAGAGCGTGGCGTACCGGCCCGTGCTCACCGCCACGCCCACGCCGACCTGGACGCCGACACCCGGCTTTGGACCCTCGCCGACACCATTCCCGAATCGGCTGAGCGTGGGTGCGACGGCAGTCCCTGTTGGGCTTGGCCCGGCGGGAAGTATCTACGGCATCGCGACGCCCACGCCGATTTACCCGCCTTTTGACTCAAGTGTCGAACGACGCATCGAGCCGGCCATCGATCTCTATTCTATAGGCCGCTATGCCGAGGCGCGCGCCGAATTTGAAGCGGCTCAGGCGTCCTACGCGCCGCAGTGCTACCCTGCGCTGGTGTATTACCACGCCATGAGCTATGCCCGGCAGGGCGGCATCGCCAACCTGAGCGCAGCGGCACGCCTGCTCGAAGATGGGCTGGCCTACACTCCACCCGAAGGTCGATATCGCGGCGAGGGATACGATTCCTGCCCGGATGCCCCGCTGCTGCACGCCGGACTGGCCGAAGTCCGGCTGATGCAGGGGCGCGCCAGCCAGGCCTATGCGGCCAGCCAGAAGGCGCTCGAAGGCGACCCCGGCCTGGTGAACGCCAGCCTGGTCAAGGCTGAAGTTGAGCAGTCGCAAGGCGATCTGGAAGCGGCGATTCAGACGCTGGAAGACGCCCTCGCTCGACACCCGCGCGACACACGCCTGCTGATCCGCCTGGGCGAAATCGCACTGGAACAGGGTCGCGCCAATGCCGCGCTGGAATACGCCGGAAAGGCGCTCTATGTTGATCCGCTGCTGCTGCCCGCCTTGCGGCTGCAAACTGCCGCCTATCTGGCGCTGGCATCCGGCTCGGATGGGATATCGAACACGGCGCGCACCGAGTACTATGGGCTGGCGGCGCACAGCGCCGAGACGCTTTTGCTGTACTATCCGGGCCACGCCGAAGGCTATCTGCTGCTGGCCGAAGCGCGGATGGGTGAGGGTAAGCTGGAGCAGGCCGAGATGGCGCTGGACCGGCTGTTGGCCATCGAGGATGAGGACTTCCGGCGGGCATACGCCGATGTTACCCTCCGGGCCTATCAGTTACGCGGCGAACTTTACTTCCGGCAGGGCCGCTACGAGCTTGCAGAGCGCGATCTGCGGCTGGTCAGCCAGATGGCGCCCGGCTCACCGCCGCTTGAAGTCGCCGATCGTTTGCTGGCGCTGGACCTCAGCGCGCGCACGTATGACGATGCCAGCCGGCAGATCGGATTCCTGACCGGCCGGTCGAGTGCTGCAGTGCCGCCGCAGTACCGGCTGACACAGGCGAAGCTGTGGGTTGAGTACTGCGGCTATTCGGCGCTGGACGACCTGGGGTGCGATTACGCCCGCGCACTGAACTTGCTCAGCGATGCTTTTATCGAGCAACTGCCGGCAGCCAGCCAGGCTGAGGCCTATTCACTGCGGGGACAGGCGAAGTATTGGACCGAGAAGCAGCGCGATCTGCCGGCGGCAGCGAGCCGGGCCAACTATGAGTCCGCGCTAGAAGATCTCGATCAGGCCCGCGCGCGCCGCAGCGCGCCGGTCGATCACTACTTCCGCGGTCTGGTCTTGCTTGAGCTGGGCGAACAGGATCAGGCGCTGGCGGAGCTGCTGTGGGTGCGCTACTGGCACGATATGTACACCTATCCGTTCCTGCCAGACGATTTTGATGCGCAGGTTGCGGCGTTGGAGACTCAGGTGACCGAGGTGCTCGCGCTGGCTGCTCAAGGTGCGGGTGATCGAACGCCCGCACCACGCCAGGCCGCGCCGGTTCCCAGCCCGACACC
>DYEN01000193.1 GCA_020725705.1 Anaerolinea sp. | reverse complement strand
GTGCCGGTGATGCCCATCGCCACACCGATGCTCGCCCGCTTCAACGCAGGGGCGTCGTTGACGCCGTCACCGGTCATCGCCACCACGTGATCGCGCGCGCGGAAAGCTTCCACGATGCGCACCTTGTGCTCCGGCGACACACGCGCAAACACATCCACATCGTCGATCACATCGGCCAACGCCTCGACCGACATCCGCTCTAGCTCGTCGCCGCGTATCACGCGCCCACCCTCGCGCAGCAACCCGATCTCGCGGGCGATGGCGCGGGCCGTATCCGGATAGTCGCCGGTGATCATGACCGTCCGGATCCCGGCATGGCGAGCGCGGTCGATGGCCGGCTTGACCCCGGGCCGGGCCGGGTCGATCATGCCGATCAGCCCGATCAGCGTTAGGTGCTGCTCGATCGTCTCCGGCGTGATCGAGGCGGGCAGCTCGTCGAGGTGTCGCTGGGCGACGGCCAGCACGCGTAGCGCATCCGCGGCCATCTCGCTGTTGCGCTGGCGGATGCGCTCGCGCAGCGCGTCATCGAGTGGAACAGCCTTACCGTCCTCAAGAATAGTGTCGCAGTGCTCAAGTAGAATTTCGGGCGCCCCTTTGGTGAACACCAGGTACCCGCTGCCATCTGGCACGCGATGAATGGTGCTCATGCGTTTGCGGCTCGAGTCAAACGGGATCTCATTGACGCGTGGGTAGCGCTCTTCCAGATCCTCGCGCCACAGCCCGGCCTTAGCTGCAGCGACAACCAGCGCGCCCTCGGTGGGGTCGCCCACCATACGGTAGGTTGAAGCCGGGCGGCCGTCTCCGTTTTCAGGTTCGAGCCGGGCATCGCTGGCCAGCAGCGCCCCTTCCAACAGGCGACGCACATCCGTTATCCGGCCCGGATCGGCTGTTTCGCCGTTGCGGTGGAAGGCTCCCACCGGCTGATAACCCTGCCCCGAGATCTCATACTGCCTGCCGCCGACATAGATGCGGGTGGCCGTCATCTGGTTTTGGGTCAGCGTGCCCGTTTTGTCGGAGCAGATCGCAGACGCGCTACCCAGCGTCTCAACTGCCGGCAGCCGCCGGATCAGCGCGTTGCGCCGGATCATCTCGCGCATTCCGATCGCCAGGTTGATCGTTACAATCGCCGGCAGCCCTTCGGGGACGGCGGCGATCGCCCGCGCAACAGCCGTCATCACCGAATCCGTCAGGGCGCCGATGAAGTCGAATTCCCCCGATGTGATCTCGCGCGCGAAAATGATCACACCGACCATCACACAGATCGCCAGCGCGCCGACGCTCAAGGTCCGGCCAAGCTGGTCGATCCGCTGCTGAAGCGGCGTCACTTCGTCTTCGGTGGACTGAATCATGTCCGCAATCTTGCCGATCGCGGTCTGCATGCCCGTGTGAACAACCACGCCGCGACCTCGGCCATAGGTCGCGGTCATTCCCGAATATGCCATGTTCTTGCGATCGCCCAGAATCGCGTTAGCGGCGACGACGGCATGGGCATCCTTGTCGACGGGAACGGATTCCCCGGTCAGCGAGGCTTCGTCGATCTTGAGGTTGACCGTCTCGATCAGCCGCACGTCCGCGGGAACAAAGTTGCCCGCTTCCAAAACGACGATGTCACCGGGTACCACCTCGCTGGCCGGGATCGTCTTCTGGTGACCGCCGCGGATCACATCCGCTTCGGGGGACGCCATTTTGCGCAGCGCGGCAAGCGCCTCTTCGGCGCGCCCTTCCTGGATGACGCCGAGCGCCGCGTTGAGCACGACGATGGCGGTAATCGCCGCCGATTCGAGCCAGTCGCCCAGGAAAGCTGATAGGATGGCCGCGAAGATCAGGATGTAGATGACGAAGTTATTGAACTGCGCCAGCAGCCGGTGCCAGAAGGTCGGTCGCGGGCGCTCGCGCAGCGTGTTGGGGCCATAGCGTTCGAGGCGGCGGGCGGCTTCTTCCTCGCTCAGACCGCGTTTGGGGTCGGTCTCTAGTGCGGCGAGTACTTCTTCGATCGTGACACTGTGCCACTCGTAATCCGAGTTTGGCTCTTTCATCCAGCTATCCTTCGGTGACGAGGCAAAAGCATCCGTACAATCATATCATACCGCGGTAAAATGGGGGTCAATGCCCCCCAAAGAATTAGGGGATTCCGGCACGCTGCCCTGTCGGGACGAGTGCAGTGCCGGATTGCCCCGAGTGTGTTATACTTAGGCATCCAGAACATATGTTTGCACACAGGCGCACGCCATGAACCGTTCGCGTTTCATCGAGGGGCCGGCCGGCAGCGGC
>DYEN01000192.1 GCA_020725705.1 Anaerolinea sp. | reverse complement strand
TCCACCATGCCGGTTTCTTCCATCAATGGCCGATAGGCAGACAGCGCATAGCCGCCACCGTAGGCTTTCTGGCCCGGCTCGCCGGCCAGCTCGCGCAGCAGCAGCCACGCCTCATCGGGGTGTTCGGTCGCCTTGTTAATGCCAAACCCGGCCCAGCAGATCGTGCTCTCGCGGAAGCCATCCTCGCGCGAGGGCGGCGGGACCGCGGCGAACGACAGATCGGGGTTCTCGGTCCACGCGGTGTAGAACCATGGCCCGTACCACGGATACATGGCGACGAACTGATCGCCCATCATGTTGCCCTGGAACGCATCCGCCACCGCCAGCGAGGGTGCGACGTGATATTTGTGCACCAGGTCGCGGTACCACTCAAACGCGGCCACCGCTTCGGGGCTGTTGATGTAGCCCTCGGCCGTGGTGCCGTCCGGGCTGATGGTGTGCGAGCCAAAGGTGAAGATGGCGGTCTGGAAGGCACGCGCCCAGGTGCCCATCGTCCGCGTGCCGTACTGGACGATGTTGTTCGGGTCGAAGTCCGGGCTGAGCGCGTTGTTGCCGTTGGCATCCAGCGTCATCAACTGCGCATAGTAGAGGAAGTCATCGTAGGTCCAGCCGTCCTGAGGCAGTTCCAGACCGGCGGCTTCCAGCATCCCCGTGTTGATGATGGTGACCGTGGTGGCGTAGTCCTTGTTGAGCAGATACTGGACGCCGTCAATATTCCCCACCGCCAGGATCTCCGGATAGTAGTCGTCCAGGTTGATGCCAACTTCCGGATCGGCAATGAAATCATCGAGCGGCATCAAGAAGTCCTTCATCAGGCCGAGGAAGCCCGAGTCGACCATGACGACATCCGCGGCGGTCCCGGCAGCAAGCTGAGTCAGCAGCTTAACATGCGCATCGTCACCGAGGGGTTCGTTCACGACCGAGATGTTCGGGTACTTTTCCATGAAGCCGTCGAGCACCACCTGGGTGACTTTGGCGGCGTTTTCGTCGTCCCAGGTCGCCAGACGGAGATTGATCTGCTCCTGAGCAGCCGCCGGGCCAAACGCGACCAGCGCGGCGCTGATCAGCAACACCAGCGCCACGCTCAGCGAAAGTTTGCGAAACATCACTTGTTCCTCCTGATAAGAAAATTCGGACGAGTTGGCTTTTGTGACAGCAAGAGCGGGGACTCAGGGCGCCGAGACCCACCGATCCCCATGTGTGGAACCTTCGAATACTGTCGAGCTTGGACACTGTGCTGCGGTCGTGAGTGCGTGCTGTCCCTCCTTCCCGGTTTGCCAGAAGAGACGCTCCAGTTTTATACGTATAAATAACTTGCCCGACTATAGCACGCTTTTTTTGGTTCCGTCAAGTAGATGTTATCCTTGTCCATGCTCTTACAGGGAGAGAACAATGCCGGACAAGCAACCGGGTCCGATGATCACCGCCGGGCGGCTGGCGTGGCAAAACGCCGACGCGATCGTGCGCATCAATGTGCTGTGGTTCGCGCTGACGGTGCCGCTGATCACCGCGCCGCAAGCGTTGGCCGGCCTGTACGCGTACACGCACAAGCTGGCCCGCGAGCAGGGCTTTCCCACCACCGACGATTTCTGGAACGGCTTCCACACCCTGCGCGGCGCGGCGTGGCGCTGGACCCTGCTCAACCTGTTCGCGGCGGTCGTGCTGGCGAGCAACCTGCTGTTTTACGGATGGATTGACACGCAGGCGGCGCGCGCCCTGACGTGGGGGTGGGCCATCGCCGGCGTAAACTGGTTCGCGCTACAAGGCTACGTCTTCCCCCTGTTTCTGCTCCAGGAACAGCCGCGCCTGCGAACGGCCCTGCGCAACGCGCTGGTGATCTACATCCGCCACCCCATCCGCACCGTCGCGCACACCGCGATCGCGCTCGCGATCGCGGTCGCCAGCAGCGCGGCGCTGCTCCCCTGGGTGTTGTTCAGCGGCGCCGTCCTCACGCTGCTGAGCAACCAGGTTGTCCTGCACAGCGTGCGTCTGGAGCGCGAGCGTCGGGCGCGGACTTGACAGAGATTCCAGTGCGGGGTTTAATACGTAACAACATCCCTGTTCCATCAGCTTACTGGACTGTGCTTATTTTTATTGTGAGAGGCATGAGCAGAAAACGGGTCACCCAAGCCGATGTCGCGCAGCGCGCGGGCGTCTCCCAGGCGGCGGTCTCGCAGATCCTGGGCGGGCAGCCCGAAGAAGTCGCCGCCTTCCGCGACACCACGCGCGAAAAAGTTCTGCAAGCCGCCCGCGAGCTGGGCTACGCGCCCAGCCTGCCGGCGCGCGCCCTGCGCACCAACCGCACCATGACCATCGGCGTGATCCTGGGCTGGATCACGGACGAGTTGTCGCTGCGGGTAGCGCGCGGCATCCAGAGCGTCGCGCACGAGCGCGGATACGGCATCCTGATCGGTGACACCGAGCAGGATACCGACCTGGAAACCCAGCTTCTGCACCGCTTTACCCAACACCAGGTCGACGGGTTGATCTTCATCGACAGTTGGTCGGACCTTGACCACATCCTTGAGGACGAAGACTTCCCGCCCACGATCTTCGTCAACCTGCGCAACAGCCTGCGCCCGCGCAACTGTGTCGGGGTGGACCACGTGCGCGCCGGCTATGAAGCGACCCGCCATCTGCTTGACCTCGGCTATCGCCCTGTGGCGCACATCAGCGGCCCGCAGAACTGGCCAACCGCGATGGAGCGGCTGGACGGCTATCGCCGGGCGCTGGAAGACTACGGCATCGCCTTCGATCCGGACCTGGTCGAAGCCGGCGAGTGGACGATGGAATGCGGCATGGCCGCCACCGAACGCCTGCTCGACCGCCATCCCGATCTGCGGGCGATCTTCTGCGCCAACGATCATATGGCCGCCGGGGCGATTCACGTCGCTATGCGGCGCGGGCGGCGGGTTCCGCAGGATCTGGCGCTGGTGGGTTACGACGACCGCCGCTTCGCCCGCCTGCTCTACCCCTCGCTAACCAGCTTCGCGCTGCCGCTGAATATGATGGGCCAGAAGGCCGCCCACCTGCTGATCGACGGTCTGCTCACCCAGGACCAGACGACCGTCCCCTCGATCGCCGTGCCGGGCATTATGGCGATCCGCGCCTCGTGCGGGTCGCGGCCACCGCTAGACGGCGGCCCGTGAGCCTGAACCATCGCACCCTTTGTTGGGAGAAATGGACATGTTTCCCGAACGCACGGCTGTTGTGGACACGACGCACAGCCCTTACGCTCGCCTGCGCCCGATCCCGGCCGGCGCCGTCCGGCTGGAAGGTGGCTTCTGGCAGGCCCGCCGGGCGGCCAACACGGCTGCCGGCATCCCACAGCAGTTCGAAATCCTCAAAGCGCGTGGCGCGCTGGAAAACTTCCACCGGCTGGCCGCGGGCATCGAAGCCAACAAAGAGGACTTTGTCTTCCGCGACAGCGACCTCTACAAGTGGATGGAAGCCGCCGCCTACGCCTTGCTCGACGACGATCCGCACACGGCGGTCATCCGCGCCCAGCTCGACGAGGCGATCGACGCCGTTCTGCCCGCCCAGGGCGCCGACGGGTACCTCAACACTTATTTTGGCAATGACCCGGGCCGTCGCTTTCACAATATCGCCGTCGATCACGAACTGTACTGCGCCGGGCACTTTATCCAGGCGGCCATCGCGCATCACCGGGTCACCGGTGAGCGCCGCCTGCTCGACGCGGCGATCCGCTTCGCGGATTACCTGACGACCGTCTTCGGACCCGGCCTGCGCCAGGAGCCGCCCGGCCACCCGGAGATCGAGCTGGCCCTCGTCGAGCTGTACCGCGAGACGGGCGAACGGCGGTACCTGGATCTGGCCGGCTTCTTTCTGGAGCGCATCGGCATCGCGGACTTTCAGCGCTTCGAGGGGCACGCCGTCCGCGCGGCGTATTGCGCCGCCGGCGCGACCGACTATTTCCTGGAAACAGGCGACCCGCGCTGGCGCGAGGGACTCGAGCGCCAGTGGGACGATATGGTTCGCACCAAGCTCTACGTCACGGGCGGGATCGGCGGGCGCTATCGCGGCGAGTCGGTCGGCACGGCCTATGAGCTGCCCAACCAGCGCGCCTACGCCGAAACCTGTGCGGCGCTGGCGACGATCTTCTGGAACTGGCGCCTGATGCAGATCGCGGGCGAGGCGCGCTACGCCGACGAGCTGGAGCGCACGCTGTACAATGGCGCGCTGGCAGGCGTCTCGCTGGATGGCACGCGCTATTTCTACGTCAACCCGCTGGCCGATCACGGCCAGGCCGAGGGCGATCCGTGGTATCCGTGGGCGCGGCGCGAGCCGTATCAGCGCCAGACCGATTTCCCCTGCAACTGCTGCCCGCCCAACGTCGAGCGGTTCCTCGCCTCGCTGCCGGGGTACTTCGCCAGCACCGGCGACGACGGCGTCTGGATCCACCTCTACGACGCGGCGCGCATCCGCTGGCGGCTGGCGGACGGCACGCCTTTCACCCTGACGCAGCAGACACGCTATCCCTGGGATGGCACGATCGTGCTGGCAGTGAGCCGGAGCGCGCCGCCGACTTCAGCCTCTACCTGCGCATCCCGGCCTGGGCGCCGTCTGCCGCCGTCACGCTGAACGGCGAACCCGTCCCCGATGTTGCGCCGCAGCCGGGGCGCTATCTGGCGCTGCGCCGTACCTGGCAGCCCGGCGACCGCGTCTCGCTGGCGCTGGAGATGCCCGTCACGCTGCTCGAAGCCGACGCACGCGTGCCGGAAACGCGCGGCAGTGTTGCGGTGCAGCGCGGCCCGCTCATCTACTGCGCGGAAGGGATCGATCACGGCGGGGCGGACGTGCGCTTTGCCCGGCTGGACCCCACCACGCCGCTGGTGCCGCGCTTCGAGGCGGACCTGCTCGGTGGGGTGACGGTGCTCGACGGCGCGGGGTG
>DYEN01000191.1 GCA_020725705.1 Anaerolinea sp. | reverse complement strand
CTGACCGAGGAAGGCGTTTCCGACAGCGACTTCGCTCGGCGGTTCGGCGCTTCGCTGGACTCGGTCTACGGCAAGGTGATCGCCCCCCTGGAAGCTGCCGGATTGCTGGTGCGCGAACCGGCCGGGCGGCTACGACTGACGCGCCGTGGACGGCTGCTGGGCAATCAGGTGTTCATGGCGTTCCTGTAGGGGGCGAACGGTCTTATCCTTCAGCCGGATAGAGCGGCGTGTGCTTGAGGGCCGCGATATCCGCCGCGCCGCTGGCGAACATCGCCACGCGAAGCTGCGTTTGCAGCTCCCAGATCTTCTGTTGTACCGCCTCGACCGACACAGCAGCCGCCTTGAGGAAGGGGCCGGCCAGCCCGCCCAGGTCCGCGCCAAGCGCCAGGCACTTGGCGACATCCACGCCGTCCCGCAGACCGCCGCTGGCTATCACGGGCAGGTGGGGCGCTGCCTCGCGCGCGTAGCGAATGGCATCCGCTGTCGGAATGCCCCAATCGGCAAACGCCCGCGCCACATTGGCATGCTGGGCGGTCGGCGCGCGGTAATACTCGACCTCGCTCCACGATGTTCCACCGGACCCCGCCACATCGATGGCGGCCACGCCTGCATCCGCCAGCCGTCGCACAGCATCCGGCGAAAAACCCCACCCTACCTCTTTGGCGATCACCGGCACCTCAAGCCCCCGGCAGACTGCTTCCACACGCGCCAGCAGCCCGCTGAAATTGCCATCGCCTTCCGGCTGAACGGCTTCCTGCAGCGCGTTAAAGTGCAGGATCAACGCGTCGGCCTGAACCATATCCACCGCGCGGCGGCAGTCATCGACCGTGACCCCGTAATTGAGCTGCACGGCGCCCAGGTTCGCAAAGAGCAAGATGTCCGGCGCAACGCTGCGGACATTGTACGTCTCGGCCAGGGCGGGGTCTTCCAGTGCCGCACGCTGCGACCCCAACCCCATCGCGATCCCGGCTTCCTGAGCGGCCTCAGCCAGAGTCCGGTTAATCGCCAGGGCGCGCTCGGTCCCGCCGGTCATCGACGAGATAAGCAGCGGGGCGCTCAGACGCTTACCGAAGAACACGGTCTCGGTGCTGACCTGTGCCAGGTCTAGCTCGGGCACGGCCTGATGCATAAAGCGCAAACGTTCCAGCCCGGTCGTCAGGCGCGGAAACTGGACCGCTTCTTCCAGATTGATCCGGATATGGTCGTCTTTGCGGCGCTCGGTGGCGGAACTATCCGTAACTTTCGGCATAGGACGGTGTTCCTTTGTCATGTAGCGGTCGGTGGACAAACCCGATCGGAGCAGGTAAACTCGCCTGCCCGACAGAATATAGCAAAAGTCCTCTGTCTCGCGTAGCGTTCTGGTGTACAATAAGCGCAGCCTGGCGCAGCGCTTTCACCATGCAAGAGGCATGAGCCATATCACATTGGAGGATGAAGACATGGCAACGACTCAGGAACGGGTCACGAATATTATCGTCGAGTTGCTCGGCGTCGACCCGGAGCAAGTAACGCTCGAGGCTCGCTTCCGCGAGGACCTGGAAGCCGACTCTCTGGACCTGGTCGAACTGATCATGGCATTCGAGGACGAATTTGGCGGGGAGATTTCTGACGAGGAAGCGCAGAAGATTACCACTGTGGGCGATGCCGTTGCCTATATTGAGGCGCACATGGTCTGATCCCGGTCGTCTGACCGTCGTCCTACCGGGTGAAAAGAAAAGCGGCGATTGACATCACGTTAATCGCCCTTTTTGATCGCCGCTGACGACTCCCAACATCCCACGCAGCCACCACCCCGGCACCAAGCGCGGCAGCGGTGT
>DYEN01000190.1 GCA_020725705.1 Anaerolinea sp. | reverse complement strand
TGCAGCGAGAGATTGTTGACGGCAACCAGCTTGCCATATCGCTTGACCAAACCGTGCGTCTCGATAATCAGTTCTTCAGCCATCTCGTCTGCTCAATCTAGCCCGGTGTCGTTTGCGCCTGAGGGGACGGGACGGCGGTGCCCGCCAGCCGCCCCCGATACCCGATTTTCACATAGTCAATCACATGAAAGACAACCGCGTCGGCGGAGCTAATGCGCACGTTTACCGCATTCTCCGGGCCGGTATAGCGCGTGGCGCTGCCAATGGTCGTGACCGGATCGTTCGGATCCAGCGCCACGCGCCGCCAGGTATTGGCGCGCCAGTCCCAGATCTCAACGTTCAGCAGGCCCCGCGCGCGGAAATGCACGTCGATCTGCGCGACATGTCCCAGCCGGAACTCCGGCAGCGGCATGAACTGAAACTCCGCGACGTCGGTCCCGCTAAGCTGAAATTGGACGGGAGTCAGGTTGGTGGTGCCGCCGGGTAGGGTTGTCCAGGTTGTTAGCCCGGGCGGGATCTCGACGATTTCCTCCTCGGCGCGCGTGGAGACCGGGATCTCGACAATGTAGAGAGTAGTGTCTTCGGCCTGCTGTGTCTTGCCGATCAACTCAATGCCGACACCCGGTTGCTCGCTCCAGGCGAACAGGTACGCGCCGGCGCCTCGCCCGCCGCTCTCGTCACGGTCCACAATCAGTGCCCCCAGCAGCCGGAAGCGCCGGCGAATCTCCTGGTCGCGCGGACTGACTCCCGCCGACGCGCACGAAAACGTTTCCTGGCCCATCACATCGGGCAGGGTGAGATACAGCCCTTCCGGGTTGAAACACCAGCCCAGGCGGTTGTACCCGTACTGCCACGACGGCATCCGGTACGGTGTGTACTGGCTGAGCGGACTGCCCAACGTCAGCGGCGCGGGATCCTGCGGGTTGACCGAAATGCTGAACGTGCGCCGCTCGCCCGGCGCCACCATCCCCAGAGACCGGCTGGCACCCTTGACCAGAATCACAGCATCCTGCAGCGGGATATCGCTGTTGTTGATCACCGTTCCGCGCAACCGGGCCGACTGCCCCGGACCCAGTTCCCATTCAGCGAATGCCTCGATGAGGGGTGCGGCGGTGAAGCCGCTGGCGGCAAAGCTGGAGACCGTCCCCGCGTCGATCGGAACCCCCTCGGCAATGTAGCGCACGGACTCGTTGATATGCGCCGGGACGTTCAGGCCGCTGCCCAGGCCGGGGAGCGTGCGGAGCAGGTGCCCACGCTCGGCGGCGATGTTGTAGATGCTGCGGCGCGGCGAGTGGATCCCGATCAGGCTGTGGACTTCGGCCTCGTCGCTGCCCGGCCACATGCGCACCACGGTCAGGCGGTTGACGGTTGCCGTGTTGCCGCGCAGATTGAAACCGACTGTATAGGCCAGCACGCTGAAAATCAGAATGACCGCCGGGATGGTGATCCAGGCCAGTTCGCGCCGGTTGAGCTGCCGAAGGATCAGATAGTTCAGCGGGCCGACCAGCGCGATGTACAGCCCAAGAAAGCCGCACAACTGGATCAGCGTCGGCAGAATGGTGCTGGATGTGGTCAGGGTAGCCTCGCGCGCGATCTGCCAGCTTGAGAACCCGTTCGCCCAGCTTGGCTGCTGCCCCGTGCTGGTGATTAGCGCGGTCCACAGCCGCGCCTTTTCGCCCCAGGACCGGAGCGGCTCGGTATTAGGGTCCATCGCAACGAAATCGACCGTGCCGGAGCCGTACGCCCCACGCACGATCAGCGGAAGATCTGCGCCGGAAACGATCACGCGCGCGCCTTCGTGCGGCAGCGAGCGGGTTACCGTTGTTTCCACAGCGAGGGGATCGGGGCTGGCGCCGATGTATTCCGCCAGAGCCGTGACCGAGGCAGCAGCGGTCCCCTGAAACGAGACCGGCAGGAGATCCTGAAAAGCGGCGGTGGTGCGCTGCCAGGCGTCTCCGCCTGCCACGATCAGGTGCCCGCCGGTCAGCACCCAGCGTTTGATGGCCGTCGCCTGCTCGGTGGACAGCGTGCCGGTGTCCACATCGTGGAAGAGCATGACGTCCAACCCGGCGAGGGCCTCGGCAGCGGGAGGGATATCGCTGACCTGCCACGTCACCTGGCGCGCAATGGCAATCCCCGGCGAGACGGCGGTCAGGTCAACGGCGCCCAGCGGCGAGGCGGTGATCACCGCGTACAACGCATCGCCAAGCTCCGCCAGCCGTACGCGCGTGCTGGCACGCCGCGCAACGTTCCCGTCCTGATCGATTAGCTCGACCTGCAAGTCCTGGCTGAAGCTGCCGAGAGATACGTACAGAAAGACCTGTTTGCGCGCGCCGCGCGGCAGATCGAGCGGCGTGCTGTAGATCGTCTCGGCGATCCCGCTCAAGCCGCCGGTACGCACGCGCACCTCGCCTGCGATGTCTGCGCCGAGGTTGCTGGCGGTGATGCGGACAGGAGTCCACTGCCCGCTCCGGAAATAGCCGTTGTAGCCGGCGGCGATAGACAGCTCGACATCCGAACGCCCTTGAGGCGCCGGTCCCATCGCCAGGATCCCCGGCAGAGCCAGTATCAGGACTGCAATGAAAACAACGAGTGGGCGTGTCACAATTCTGGTTTCCGCTTGCTTTCGTCGCTTAAGGCTGAGCTGCCGACGCGCATTGATTGAGACGTTCCCGGCCGCCTGATTTGTTCCCCCTTTCTAATTGTACGAGATCGTAGCGCGGATTACTCATTGAGCGCCGGACTGAGGTGTCTGTGTGACGGTGGGCGAGGGCACAGGCGGTGTGGTGGCGGGTAAAGGCGTGGCTGTCGGCACGGCTTGGACGGGCGGCGGAGGGAAGTCCGTGGTCACGGTCAGGCGCGCCGGATCGAAGTTGGTGCAGCGCAGATCGGCCAGCGCGACCCAGCCGGTGCGGGCCGTATCCCCGACGCCGAGCACGATCTTGAGCCAGTCTCCCTGCGGCGTGCGCGCGACCGGGCGCAGCAGCAGCGTGCTGCCGCCGGATGTTTCAAGCGGGGGCACGACGGCTGAGTACAGTTCGCCCGGCCCGCTGCGGACGACCGTTCGCGTCGCGCTGAGCTGGCACGACGGCTCGGCGATCCGCAGGCTCTGTGTCACGCTCGCCATGACGTTGTCTTCGCCCTGTGCCGAAAGCGTGACCAGCCACTCGGCTTCGCTGCTGCTGGGCGCCACCGTGACGATCTCCGACCCGCTGGCGGGCAGGGGCGCCGCGAAGAGCGGGGCGGTCTGGTCCGAGCTGACTATCGCGATCGCGTAGCCGCCGTCCATCGCTCGCGCGCCGTTGACCTGCCACGTCAGACGCACGTCGCGCTCGACATGGCGGACCAGCTCGCTCGCCTCCACCACCTCGACGCTCAGCGTCACCTCGGGCAGCACTTCGATCGTGGTTGTGGCAGACGCGGCGGCTTCACCCCGCAGCGCCGTGAGTGTGATCGTATACAGGCCGCTGCGGTCGAACGCCAGCGCATAGGGCGACTCGTTCGGTTGAGCGCTGATCTGTTGCTGCGTATCCCCATGGGCGATCAACAGCGTCACGCGCTCGGTATCGACCACCTGCCAGCTTACCTGAGCGATGTCGCCCAGCATGATTGAGGGGCTGGCGGTTGTGAAAGACAGGATCGACGGGGCGGGCAGTGTTGGCGTCGGCTCGTCGCCGTTGCCGTTCAGAACCAGCAGGAATACACCGGCAGCGACCAGCGCGATGAGGCCGAGCAGCGGCACAAGCAGCGCCGGTG
>DYEN01000189.1 GCA_020725705.1 Anaerolinea sp. | reverse complement strand
CAGCCCGCGCTCGGTCACCAGCGCTGCGGTCGCGCTGGGCGAGACCATCGGGATGCGCGCATCCTCATACACATCCGAGGCCGAGATCGTGGCGCCCGAGCAGATGTGACCGACCACCGCGACGATCTTCGGGTCCGAGACGATGCGGTTGGCCACCACCGTGCCCTCGTCGCCGGAGCAGCGGTCGTCCTCAACCACGAACTGAACCGGGAAGCCGTGGATGCCGCCGGCCTCGTTCAGCTCCGACAAGGCCACTTCCGCACCCTGCTGGATGTCAAGGCCCATCTCGGCGATCGGGCCGGTCAGGTCGGTGACGACCGCGACCTTCACGGATTCGCCGGGCGCGTAGACGACGACGCCCTCGTCTTCCTGCGCGTAGACCGGGCTAAGCGCCGCCGCGATCAGCGCGATCAGGACGAGATAACGTATCATTGAAACGCGACGCATGGTTTTCCCTCTCCTTGTGAATGAACAGACTCGTGTGATCGAAAGCTTCTGCCTCATAAGCCGCGTTCGTGCCTGCACATCGAACGCCCTGGGGAGTTGGGATGGGTTTCTTCTTTCGATGGCTGCTGTTCCCTCCTTGTTCAGGTAAGCGTAGCGTTTCGTGCCAGGGGAAAATACCGCATTGGCCGGCTTCAGGCGTGCATCATCCGCAAGGGGAACTCAGAACAAACCAAGGGAAATCGAACGGTAGTTTGTTGTCCCAATTCTTGTCAAACCGAGGAACTTGTGGCCGGGTTCTGAAGACCGGTTGGCACGATACGTTACAATACCGAATTCGCCAGGCGAAACCGAATGACACGCTTGTGCAAAATATACAAGCGTGCGTGTTTTTCGTCGAGATTCTCCCCGAAAATTCCCCTGGCGGCGTGCTGCGACCCCGTGCTACTTGTCGCGCGTGAGCGTGAAGCCGCTCATGAACTGTTTCTGCAGCAGGATGAACACCAGCACCGGCGGCAGGCTGGTGAACACCGCGCCGAGCATCAGCGGCCCGAACTGCAGCGCCCCCCCGCTGGAGCGCAGCGCGCCGATCCCGGTCTGGATCGTTTGCAGGTCCGGATCGGTGATGATCATGTTCGGCCACAAGTACATGTTCCAGGCGTAAATCACCTGCACCACCGCCAGCGCCCCGATCGTGTTCCAGCTCATCGGGACCAGCACGCGGAACAGGAACTGCAGCGGGTTGGCGCCGTCGAGCTGCGCCGCTTCCGATAGCTCTGCCGGGATGCTGGCGAAGTGCTGGCGGAACAGGAATGTCCCCGTCGCGCTGGCGGTAAACGGCACGATCAGCGCCAGATAGGTGTTCTGCCAGTTCAGGTCGTTGATGAAGCGGAACAGCGCGATGATCAACACCTCGGTCGGCATCATCAGCGTGATCAGCACAAAGCCGAACACCAGCCACTTGCCGGGGAACCGGAAATAGACAAACGCCAGGCCAGACAGCAGCGAGAACAGCGTCTTGAAGATCGTGATCCCGGCGGCCATGATGACACTGTTGATCATGTACTCGTGCAGATGGCGCACGTTGAAAACCAGATTCCAGTTGTCGGCCAGGCCCGTCCCCGGCGTGAACTGGTAGCGGAAGACTTCGGCGTTGGTCTGCGTGCTGACGATCAGCGCGTAAAAGAGCGGGATGCCCGACAGAAAACAGGCCACGATCAGGATCACGTGCGCGTACCATCGCTTCGGAATCCACCGCCGCAGCGTGCTGCGCCAGTCGGAAACACGCGCCGTGGTGCGGACAGCCTCTTGAGTTGCGCCGCTCATAGTCTCACACTCCGTAGGTGACGCGCCGCTCGCCCGAGCGGAAGAGCAGCAGCGTCAGGCCGATGACCAGCAGGAACAGCACGATGGACTGTGCCGCGGCCTTGCCCATGTCGTTGTTGCGAATGCCCAGTTGGACCACCTGGTACATCATGGTGGTGGTCGATTTGAGCGGGCCACCGCCGGGAGTCAGGTAGTCGATGGTGGCGTAGGTCTCGAAGAATGCGTAGGTCAGGTTGGTCACGATCAGGAAGAACGTAGTCGGCGAGAGCATCGGCCAGACAATGTGCCAGAAGCGGCGCAGCACCCCCGCGCCGTCAATCGCCCCGGCTTCGATCAGGTCTTTGGGGACGTTTTGCAGCCCGGCGATGTAGAACAGGATGTTGAAGCCCATCGACTTCCACACGCTCGCCAGGATCACCGTCCAGGGGGCGACCTTCGGATCGTTGAGCCAGCCCAGCTTGATCCCGAACCATTGCCCCGTCAGATGATTGATGATGCCGCCCGCGGGGTTGAACATGAGCAGGAAGATGATGCCCGCCACCGCCGGCGAGATCGCATACGGCCACACCAGCAGCACCCGGTAGATCGACGCGCCGCGCACCGGCAGATAGGCCATCGTCGCGATCAGCAGCGACAGCGCCATGCTCAACACAACGATCACCGCCGAGATCCACAGCGTGCGCCCGACAATGTCCAGATACTCCGCGTCGTGCACCAGGCGCGTGAAGTTGTCCATGCAGACGGACACTTCGCGGCGCGCCCCCAGGCGCGATAGCTTCGTCGACAGGCGCAGCGTCTCGACGGACGGGTAGTACAGAAACAGGACCAGGATCGTCAGCGTGGGCAGCAGCAGCGGAAAGGCCAGCCACCAGTGTTTGAACGTGCCGGTCGTGATTTGTGACTCGGAGATCAGACTCTGCCGGCGGATCAACCGCTCGCTGATCCAGCTTGCCGGCGCCAGCACCAGCGCCATCCCGGCGACCACCAGCAGCACGCCGAAGATCGCGTCGAGTGTCTTGCGCTCGGCCTCGAAGGTGCAGTAGTCCAGCGGCGCCATAAACAGCATCGAGCCCAGCGCCCCGCCGGCGGCTCCCAGCGCCACCCCCACCGGGGTTCGCCCACCGGCCCGCCGGAAGACGCTCCCCAAAACACCGGCGCCGATCACAGCCGCTCCCAGGATCAGAAGCTGCGGAGAGACAATCATAAGCTTGCTACTCGACTTTCTACGTCACTCAAACAATATGATGGCAGGGGCGGCACGCGCGCCGCCCCTGCAGATCATACGGTCGAACGACCCGCCTAAGGGGCGTTCAGCAGGTTGTATTCCTCGATGATCAGGTTCGCGTCGGCGGCAGCCTGCTCGAGAACCGCTGCCGGGTCATCGTCGGTCAGCAAGACGCGGTCGATGGCCGCCGTCACCACATTGCGGATGGCCGGGAAGCCGCCCACCAGCGCGCCGCTGGTCGCCGGGGTGACGGTGCTCTCCGAAAGCTGCCGGGCCGCGACAGTCTGGTTCGGGTTCTGCTCGAACCAGCCTTCCTCTTCGAGCAGGCGGTTGGCGCTCTCGCGGATGGCGATGTAGCCGGTCAGCTTGTGCCAGTCGGCTGCGTTCTCAGTATTGGTCAGATAAACCAGGAAGGTCAGCGCGCCCTCTTCCACTTCGGGTTCGAGGCCGTCCACCAGCCACAGCGTCGCGCCGCCGATCAGGTTGCCCGTCCAGCCAGTCTCATCATTGTAAGGATAGAACGAGGCCACGGTCTCGAAGCCGTTGTCCAGACCCATCTGAGTGTAGAGGGTCGTGTCCGAGCTGCTGTAGACCGCCATGGCGACCTGCTGGGTCTGGTACGCCTGATCCACCGTCACCCAGGAGTCACCGCCCTGGGCGCCGCTGTAGTACAGGTAGCCCTTGTTGTACTGATCGTCGAGCCACTTCAGGATAGCGAGGCCCGCCTCGCTGTTGAACGCCACCTCGGTTGCCCGCGCCGAGCGACCGTTGTCGTTGTTGACATACAGCGCGTTTTGCTGGGCCAGCCACTGCTCGAAGAACCAGCCATGGTTGGGGAACGTCCAGCAGTATTCCGGCGCGTTGTCCAGCGCCATGATCTTCTCGCAGGCCGCGTCGATTTCGCCCCAGGTCGCGGGGGGTGTCTCGATTCCGGCGGCCCGCAGGAAGTTCATGTTCGAGAACATGATCGAAGAAGACGTGTTCCACGGCATCGAGGTGAACTTGCCGTCCAGGGTGTAGTAGGCGATCACCGGAGCGACAAAGTCTTCCAGGTCCACCGGCAGGCCGTTAATCTCGGTGCGGCCCGCCAACGCGTCCGCGATCGGCTTGAACAGCCCGCTGTCACGCGCGTCCTGGGTGCCAGCCTCGAAGAACTGCACGACCGCCGGAAGCTGATTCTGCTCGGCGGCCACGGCCACCTGTGCAAACACAGCCTCGTAGCTGAAGCCGCCGGTGATAACAACCTCATACTGCGGGAACATCTCGTTGAACTCGGCGGCTTTTTCGTTTGTCCAGTCCAGCCGATAGTCCTGGAACGCAATCCAGACATCGACGCGCGTCCGGTCTTGCGCCTGGATGGTTGACGCAGGCACCGCCAGCGCCAGGACAAGGGCAAACATGAGAGCAGCAAAGACAAGTTTCTTCATTCCTGTTTATCTCCTTAAATGCGGATGCCAGTGCTGACCGGTCTGGCGCGCAAACAAATCGCTAAGTACCCTGCGCCAACCCGGAAACGACGAGAACGGAACCTGTCACTTGCCTTAACAATTGCTGTTGTTGGTCGCCCACTCTCCTTTCGATTCGCCAGCGAACCCGATCACAGAATCATCTCTCCACACTGCCGCCGCGTGGCAGCAGGACGGCTCGCGTGGGTGACGGGGATCGCGTCGATATCCGGCGGTGACCATACTCCACAAGCGTTAATAATACAACAAAGACCGGTAAAATCTCTTTTCCTCGGATGTTCCACGCCAACCGGCATGGCCGGATCGTTTGTTGTTCTGTTAGTGTATAGCGACTCAAGCCATCGCACAACCCTTCCCTCGCAGGCGCTTTTGCTGCATTTCGGCCAGCAGCGCGCGCGCACGTTCTGCGCTACGATTAACCCCGGCGGCGGTTCGTGCGGCAGGCCGCCGCTGTGAACATCTGCCGCCCAACAGCCCACATCGAGGTGCCACAGCCCTATGCCTTCCACAACCCCTGCCGTAATCATCGTCTTCGATGGCTGCCGGCCGGACGGCCTGGCACAGGCCGCCACCCCCCACGTGGATTCGCTCTGGCAGCGCGGCGCGTACACCTGGGCCGCCCAATCCGTCGTGCCCAGCTACACGCTGCCCACGCACACCACCATGTTCCGCAGCATCTCGCCGGACAGGCACGGCGTGCTCAGCAACACATTCAACCCCGCCGCCTGCGCGTACCCCAGCATCCTGGACGTCGCGCACACCGCCGGGCTGCACACGGCCATGTTCTACAGTTGGGGCGAACTGCGCGACCTGGCCGCACCCGGCAGCCTGGAGTTCAGCTATCTGCGCGCGCCGCGCCCCGATGAAGACATCGACGCGCATCTGGCGGGCGTCGCGGCGGATTACCTGGTGCACGAGCGGCCGGACCTGACCTTCCTCTACCTGCAACAGAGCGACATCGCCGGGCACGACGCGGGCTGGATGTCGCGCCCCTACCTCGACGCGATCGAGGCGATGGATCGTGCGCTGGGCCTGTTGCTGACGCGGCTGGAAAGCGCCGGCCTGCGCGAGCAGATCACCTTCTTG
The DNA here is from genome assembly GCA_020725705.1 of Anaerolinea sp. Classification (GTDB taxonomy): domain Bacteria; phylum Chloroflexota; class Anaerolineae; order Aggregatilineales; family Aggregatilineaceae; genus DYGX01. The sequence continues at coordinate 6,705 of DYEN01000189.1, read as the reverse complement.
CTGCTGGCCGATCACGGCGGGCAGGGCCGCACGCATGACGGCACCGCGCCCGAAGACACGCGCATCCCCTGGATCATCAGCGGGCCGATGACCCGGCGCAATCATGCGCTGCACCAGGCAGTCCATCTGGCAGATACGGCGGCAACGCTGGCGCACGTCCTCGGACTGAACACACCGGCCACCTGGGAAGGGCGCCCCGTGCGGGAAGCGTTCTATGACTAGTGCGGCGCTGCGCGTCTGGCGCGCGGGTTTCTCGCACGACCGCGCGCTGTTCGTCATCGGGCTGGGCGTCGCGGTCTCGCTGCTTGGCGACCTGACGCTCTATGTTGTGCTGCCGACGCACACGCGCGCCGCCGGGATCGCGCTGGCCGACGTGGGGCTGATGCTCTCCGCCAACCGCCTGATCCGGATCGTGATCAATGGCCCGGCGGGGATGTTAATCGAGCGCCTGCCGCGCCGCCGGATGCTGGTTCCCGCGCTGTTCCTCGGCGCGCTCTCGTCGCTGCTCTACACGGTTCCCGGCTTCTGGCCGCTGCTGATTGGCCGCCTGCTGTGGGGGACCGCCTGGGCCGGGGTGTGGCTGGGCGCGAGCACGATGGTGCTGGACCTGGCCCCACCAGAACGGCGCGGGCGCTATATCGGGCGGCTGCAAGCCTGGTTCTTCATCGGCTCGGGCGGTGCGGCGCTGATCGGCGGCGTGCTGACCGACTGGCTCGGCTACGCTCCGGCGCTACGCGTTTGTTCGCTGTTGACCTTCGGCGCGGCGGTGCTATGGCTGCTGGCGCTGCCCGAAACGCGCCCGGTCAAACCGTCCCGGTCCGCCGGCGCGCAGGCGCCCGCCAATCCCGGCGCCGCCCCGCCCGCCGGGACGTGGCGCGCATCGACGCTGCCGCTGGCAACGGCGGTTGCCCTGCTCGGCGTCAACTGGCTGATCTTCATCGGCTTCCTGGGCGCGACGCTGCCGCTGCTGCTGGAGCAGCGTATCGGCGACACAATCGTGCTGCTCGGCCTGCTGATTCCGCTGGCGTCGTTTACGGGCGGGCTGTCCGCCGCCAACCAGGTTCTCGGCCTGATCGCGTCGCCGCTGTCCGGCTGGCTGTCGGACCGGACCGGCAACCGGTGGGCGCTGGCGGTCGGCGCGCTGGCGCTCGGAACGGGCGCGTTGGCCCTGACCGCGGTCGGCTACGGGACGCTGATCGTGCTGGCGACAATGCTCGGCGCGGTGGCAACCAGCGTGCTGCAAACGCAGGTGATGACGCTGGCGGGCGACTACGCGCCGCGCGGCCAGCAAGGGCGCATCCTGGGCATCCTCAACACGGTCGGCGACATCGGCAGCGCGGCGGGGCCGCTGCTGGCCTATGCGCTGCTGCCGCTGATCGATCTGAGCGGCATCTTCTGGCTGGCGGCCGGGCTGATCGCGTTGTTTCTCCCCTGGACGGCATGGATCAGCGCGCGCGAAGCCCGGCGCCTGGCCGCGCTCCGGGTCTGAGCGCGTCAGACGTCCTTGCCCACCTGACGCAGGACGGCGCGCAGCCGTTCGCGCTGGGCGTCGTTTAGCGGGCGGATCGGGCGGCGCGGCGGCCCCACCGGCACACCGAGCAGTTCCAACGCCGCTTTGACCGGCGCGGGGTACGAACCGCCAATGCCGGGCAGCGCCTCGCGCAGCAGCGTGACCCGATCTTGCAGCGCCCGCGCGCGGGCGTGATCGCCGGCGCAGAACGCCTCGTAGACGCCGACGAGCAGCTCCGGAATGACGTTGGCCGTCATGGCGACTGCTCCCACCGCGCCATAGCACAGCCCGGCGTAGAGCAGCGAGTCGCGCCCAACGAACACGCGAAAGTCGGACGGGCAGGCGCGGATCAGCGCTGCCGTTTCGGACAGGTCTCCGCTGGAGTCCTTGACGCCGACGATATTCGGGAACTCTGCTGCCAGCCGCGCCTGAGTGTCCGGCGCCAGGCGGACGCCACCCGTCCGGCCGGGGTTGGAGTAAGCCAGGACCGGGATCGAGACCGCCGAGGCGATTTCGGCATAGTGCGCGTACAGCTCGTCCTGCGTGGGGGTGATGAAATAGGGCGTGATCACCGATAGGCAGTCCGCTCCGGCGGCCTCTGCCGCACGCGAAAGGGCGACCGCGTCGCGGGTGGTGATCGCTCCCGTGCCGGCCATCACCGGAACGCGCCCGTTGACGGCATCCAGCACGGCGTCGAGCACCTGCCGCCGCTCGTCAGCCGAGAGGGCAAACGCCTCGCCCTGGCTGCCGGTGGCGAAAACGCCATGAACGCCCGCCGCCAGCACGTGTTCTACCAGCGGCGCGATCGCCGCCAGGTTGAGCGATCCATCGTCATGCAGCGGCGTCGCCAGCGGGGGAATCACGCCGCGGAGCTGCGTCCGGTCCATCCTGCCATACCTCCGTGTTGCCTTCCTGCGCTCCGCTCAATCATAGCCCGCTCTGCGCCACGCGCAACCTCTGGATCACACGCCGGCGAGCGTGCTGATTTGACAAAGCCTGCCCGGTGCGGTAGCAATACGCACGTCGGAACCGGACCGGCAGCACGTCAACAGAAAGGGGTTGCGCGAGACCCGCCTGCAGCGGCCGGCCGCGCGTCAACAGATGCCAGCAAAACGACCACTTGTCGAGTGTATCCCGAATTTTAGCGAGGGCCGCCGCCCGGAAGTCATCGAGGCGATCGTCCGCGCGATGCAGCAGGCGGCTGCAATCCACGTGCTCGACACCAGCAGCGACGCCGATCACAACCGCACCGTTGTGACGTTCGTCGGGGATATCGAGGCGGTCGAGCGCGCCGCCTTCGCCGGAATCCAGACGGCAGCGGCCCTGATCGACCTGAACCGGCATACCGGCGAGCACCCGCGCCTGGGCGCCGCCGACGTCGTGCCGTTCGTGCCGATCCGTGACGTGACGATGGATGAGTGTGTTGCCATCGCCCACCGGCTGGGGCAGCGGGTTGGTACCGAGCTGGGCATCCCGGTCTACCTCTACGAGGCCGCCGCCACCCACCCCAGCCGCGAAGACCTGGCCCGGCTGCGTTCCACCAAGTTCCAGTACGAGCAGCTTCGCGAGGTGATCGGGACCGACCCGGAGCGTATGCCGGACTACGGTCCGGCGGAGCTTGGCCCGGCGGGCGCGACCGTGATCGGGGCGCGGCCCGCGCTGGTAGCGTTCAACGTCTATCTGAACACGGCGGACGTGGAGATCGCGACCAGGATCGCGCGCGCCGTGCGCAATTCGAGCGGCGGCCTGCGCTACGTCAAGGCCGCCGGGTTCCTGGTCGAAGGGCGGGCGCAGGTGTCGATGAACCTGACCGACTTTCACAAGACGCCGGTGCATCGCGTGGTCGAGCTGATCCGCCGCGAGGCCGCGCGCTATGGTGTGGCGGTCGTCTCAAGCGAGCTGGTCGGGCTGGCGCCGCAGGCGTTCTTCATCGACGCCGCGCAGTGGTACCTGCAGCTTGACGGGTTCAAGCCGGATCAGATCCTCGAATACCGCGTGCAACAGGCCGAGGCTGAACCCTCGCCGCTGGACGAGGAAGAGCCGCCCATCCCCGAAGAGGCAACGCAGAAGGTGCCGGCGGTGGCCCCTCCCCCCATCAGCCCGGCGGCGTTTGTCGAGGCAGTCGCCGAAGGCACACCCACCCCCGGCGGCGGCGCGGTCGCCGCGCTGGCCGGGGCGCTGAGCGCGGCGCTGGCCGAGATGGTTGCCCGGCTGACCGCCGGCAAGAAGCGTTACGCCGAGGTCGAAGAGACGATGAACGCGGTCGCCGCCGCCGCGCAAGATCTGCGCACGAAGTTGCTTGCCGCCGTGGACGAAGATATCGCCGCCTTCGACGCGGTGATGGCCGCCTATCGCCTGGACAAAGACGATCCGGAGCGCCCCGCCGCGATCCAGGCCGCCATGATTGGCGCGGCGGATGTGCCGCTCAACGTGGCGCGGATGGCGTTGGAAGCGATGAGGCTGGCCGACCAGGTGGCCCGGCTGGGCAGCCACACCGCCGCGAGCGACACGGCAGTCGCCACCTTGATGGGCCTGGCCGCGGTCGAGGGCGCGGCGCTGAACGTGCGCGTCAACGCCGCCAGCTTCGACGACCCCGCGCTCGCGGCTCGCTATCGCGCCGACGCCGCCGCGCTCGTGTCTCAGGCACGCGCCCTGCGCGAGAGCGCCGTCGCAACCGCCGAAGAACGCGCGGGAATCGCGTCCGGTCCGGCCGGATGAGTGGTGGGAGAACAGGCATCGTGGGAGCCGTTTCATATCGCGCGCGCGGCCTGATCGCCGGGCTGGGCGCAGTGCTGCTCGGGTTGAGCGCGTGCGCGCAGCAGACCGAAGCCACACCGAGCCTCGACTCGCTTGTTCTGTCCGGAGCCGTGTCCAGCGCGCCGAGTGCCACGCCAGACTCACTCTCGACCGTGATCGCGCTGCAGCAGGCCGCAACCGCCATCCCAACCGCGACTCTGCCCCCCGCCCGCGACGATGCCGGCGTTGCCGTCGCCGCGGTAGCCAGCCCAACACCCGCTTTCGTGCTGCTGCCGACCAATACGCCGCGTCACACGCCGCTGCCAACCAACACCCCGCGCGCCGTTCTCACGCCGACTGCCGCGGATGTGTCCGCCGTGTTCCCCAGCCCGACCCCGCGCCTGGGCACGCCCCGCGAGATCGTCGACCACTATGTGTTCGGGCGCCCGTTCCCGCGCGATCCGGACAACCGCATCCAGGACTTCGCGGCGCGCAGCTATCCCTACGGCTCGACCAACTACGGCGGGCTGGCGACGCATCACGGCATCGACATCCAAAACCCGCTGGGCACCGAGGTGTACGCGGTCGGCAGCGGGACGGTGTTCTACGCCGGGACGGATAAGAGCGTGCAGTTCGGGCCGCAAACCGATTTCTACGGCAATCTGGTTGTGATCGAGCATGACTTCAGGCTGGCAGACGGGCGCCCGGTCTTTACGCTCTATGGGCACCTGTCGAATGTGGCGGTGGAGACGGGCGAGCGCGTCCAGGAACAGGATCGCATCGGCTGGGTCGGCGCGACCGGCGTCGCGCTCGGCTCGCACCTTCACCTTGAGGTCCGGATCGGCGATCCGTACGACTACGGCAGCACCTATAACCCCGAACTCTGGCTGCGCCCCTGGCCCGACTACGGGACCATCGCCGGGCGCATTGTGGACGAGCACGGCCAGCGCGTCTACGAGGCCACGATCACGTTCCAGATGAAGAATCGCGCCGGTCCGGTGCGCGATACCTTCAGCTACGCCGACGACTCCGTCAACCCGGACCCGATCCTGGGCGAGCATTACGTGCGCGGCGACCTGCCCGCCGGCGAGTATGACGTGGTCGTGAAGATCGAGGGCTTGATTCGCTATAAGGGGAGCGCAATCGTCGAGCCGGGCAAGACCACCTGGCACGACATTCAGATCAGATAGCGGCGGGGGCAAGGACCCCGGCGGTGCTCAGTCAAACTGGCGGAAGCACCACACCCCGCCGACCATCGTCCCCAGCACCTGCGTCTCTAAAATCTCGTCGGGCGAGATCGTGTACAGGTCGCGGTCGAGCATCACCAGATCGGCCAGAAAGCCCGGCGCCAGCATCCCTAGGACGCGTTCCATCCCGGCGGCGTAGGCCGGACCCTGCGTGAACGCGCGCAGCGTCGTGTCGATATCCAGCCGCTGTTCGGGATACCAGCCATCCGGCCCCGGCGAACCATCCGGGCGCCGCCGCGTGACCGCCGCATAGATCCCCTTCAGCGGCTCGAACGGCTCGACGGGCGCGTCCGAGCCGAACGCCAGCACCGCCCCGGCCTCAAGCTGCACCCGCCAGTTGTAGCTCATGCGGGCGCGTGCGCCCCAGTATCGCTCGGCCATCTCATAATCGGAGGTGGCGTGGATCGGCTGCATCGAGGCGATGATCTGAAGCCGGCCCAGGCGCCCGGCGTCGTCAGGGTGGATCAGCTGGACGTGCTCGATCCGGTGGCGGCGCGCCTGGGGCGGGATGCCGCGCGCGGCCTCGTCCCGCCGGACGGCCTCGTACACGTCCAGCACATCGTGCACGGCGCGGTCGCCGATGGCGTGGATGGTCGAGGGGATGCCCGCCGCGCTCGCCCGGCTGACCAGCTCGTACATCTGCTCTTTGTCGGTCACGACAATGCCGGTGTTGCCCGGCTCGCCTTCATACGGCTCGATCATGCTCGCCGTGCGCGGACCGAGCGCGCCGTCCGCGAAGATCTTCAGCCCGCCGATGCGCAGCCATTCGTCGCCGAAGCCCCAGCGGATGCCCAGCGCGTGGGCGTGTTCGATAAACGGATCGTTGATGTTCTTCACCACGCGCAAGCCCAACTCGCCGCGCTCGCGCAGGATTTGCAGCGCAACCAGGCAGCTCGGATCGTCAAAATCGTGGATCCCCGTCAGGCCCGAGGCCCACGCCCGGCGCTGAGCCTGGGCCATCCAGTCCGCCGTTTGTTCGGGGGTTAGCGTGGGGACGCAGTTGTAGACCAGGTCCATCGCGGACGACTCAAGCAGCAGCCCGGTCGGCCGGCCGGACGCATCGCGGACAATGCTCCCACCGGGCGGATCGGCGGTGCGCGCGGTGATGCCTGCCGCCCGCAGGGCCGCCGTGTTCACCCAGGCCGCGTGGCCGCTTTTGGCTTTCAGATAGACCGGGTTGTGCGGCGCGACCGCGTCGAGGTCGGCGGCGGT
>DYEN01000015.1 GCA_020725705.1 Anaerolinea sp. | reverse complement strand
CGTCATCATCACGCCCTGGTCGCATAACGGGCGCGGGCAATTCAACCTGGGCGCCGAGCATCTACGCTGGTTCGATTACTGGCTCAAGGGGATCGACAACGGGATCATGGACGAGCCGCCGATCCTCTATTACGTCATGGGCGCGCCACGCGCCACCGCCTGGCGAACCGCCGAGCAGTGGCCGCTGCCCCAACAGCAGCTCACCCCGTTCTACTTCGCCGCCGCAGACTCATCCACCGGTGAATCGCTGAACGACGGGCGCCTCGCCTTCGAACCACAGGAGTCCGGCGCGGACACCTACACGCCGGACTACTCCACCACCACGGGGAAAACCAATCGCTGGACGGACGGCTACGGCGGGGGATTCGGCTACGCCGATATGCGCCCGCAAGACGCCAAAAGCATCACCTACACGACCCCGCCGCTGGAAGACGATGTCGAGATCACAGGGCATCCGGTTGTGCACCTGTGGGTATCGGTCGACGCGCAAGACAGCGATTTCTTCGTCTACCTTGAAGAAGTGATGTCAGATGGCCGCTCGCACTACATCACCGAAGGCGTACTGCGCGCCTCGCACCGCGCCCTGCACGTGCCCCCCTTCGAGAACTTCGGCCTACCTTACCACCGCAGCTACGCCGCCGATGTCGAGCCGCTGACCCCCGGCCAGCCGGTCGAGCTGGTCTTCGACCTGCACCCCACATCCAACATCTTCGACGCGGGTCATCGCATCCGGGTGCGGGTGTCCAATGCAGACGCCGGGAACTTCGCCGCGCTGGTGCTCGATCCGCCACCGTCGATCACCATTCACCGCGATGCCGCGCACCCCTCGCGCATCGTGCTGCCGGTTATCCCATCGCAGTGAAGCGCTAGGCGGAGAAATGGGAGAGCGCCCGAATGGGCGCTCTCGGCTGCCAGGGCCGCCTAGTTGAACCGGCCGTGGCCCATTCTGGGTCCCATGCGGCCAGACATGCCACCCATTGGCCCGAATGACCCGTCCATCGGCCCGAAGCACCCGCCGCGCATCGAGAACCCCACGCCGCCACCGGCGCCCATGCCGCCCATGCCCGGCATCCCGCGCATGTGACCCATCATCGCCGGCCCGCCCGCCGCTAGGTCAAGCTCGGAAATGGGCTGTTGCATGAGTTCGGGGTAGCTTGTTGCAGCGGCATCCAAAGCGGCGTCTTTCTGCTCGGCGGTGATGCGCTCGCGGTCCACCCACACCTGGAGCTGGTTGCCGAGATGCTCCAGCGCCCGGGCGATGACATCCGCCTGGTCTAGCCCGGCCTCAGCCGCCAGATCGGCCAGCGTCGAGCCATCCCGCGCAGCAGCGAGCAAATCCGCCCGCGTGAAGTTACCCATCAATCCCAGAGTCTGGACCAACTGTGCGGCAGCGACACGCTCCAAGTTGGACGCGCCGAGCAGAGCCGCCATCGGGTGAGCCGACTCCAGCGCAGCGTCGATCGCGTCTGGCAGGGCGGCCAGCCACTCATCGGCCTGTTCCTGCGTCAAGCGGCCATTCTCGACCGCCACACCGATCGCGCTCTCCACTTCGGCGGTGGCGGCGGCACGCACCGCGTCCAGATCGCAGTTGTTGGCCTCGCAGATCGCGGCCAGGGTCATCCCTTCACGCATCTGCTGGCGAACCTCAGCATCGGTCAGACCGGACGCATCGCCGACCGCGTCTACCAGCTCGGCCCACACCCAGGGATACCCCAGGCGTTCGGTCCCGCCGCGCGGCCCCTGCGCGCTGACACTCGCTACCCATCCCAATCCGGCAGCAAGCGCGATTGCCGCCACCATCAGAATCATACGTTTGTTCATCCTATGCTCCTTCCATCCGTCACGTTCGGAGCGCGTCGCGATGTAGCGCGCCCGCGCACTCGATTGCCCTTAGTGTCGCGCCCATGTGTTACGTATTCATCAACAATCATCGGACGTTTTGTAAAATGCTGGTAAAATCGGCCCTGGAGCACGCCCGGTACGATCATGTCTGCGCGTATTGACCTGAACCCGGCCGAAGAGACAGACGAGTTGTGCGCGCTGTTCGGCTTCACGCCGGACGAACTGGCGCTCAACCGCTCTGGCCGGCTCAGCCCGCGCCAGCGCCAGACGGTGCGCTTCCGGGCGATCGGGCTGCTGGTGCGCGGCCTGGCGTTTGTGATTCTGACGGCGATCCTGCTGGCCAGTCAGGCCGCCCAGCTTCGGGCCGGGTGGCAGCGCGCGCTGGCGATCGCGGTCGCCGGGCTGGCGGCGGCGGTCTGGCTGGCGGGCGTCTGGGTGGTGCTGCGACCGGGCGTGCGCCGGGTCGCCGGCCCCTGCTGGCGCAACGGCACGCCCCGCCACCCGCTGGTAAATGTGGGGGGCGAGAAGCTGGCCGTCTCGTACCGCCGCTGGAAGCGCCTGCCGCCCGCCTTGCCGGGAACCTACGTCGCGTATTACAGCACGCCCGATCACGCGCTGTTGAGCATCGAGCCGGGGAAAGGCGACCCGGAGTGGATCTGTCGATCATCATCGTAAGCTGGAATGTCGCGCCGCTGCTGGCAGCCTGTCTGGATAGCATCGCCGCCGCGCCGGTGGTGCGTGTCGCGCCGGACGGCTCGACCGCCGGATCAAGCGGGCCGCGCGTTGAGGTGATCGTCGTCGATTCCGCCAGCCAGGACGGCAGCGCCGACATGATCCGCGCCCGCTACCCCTGGGTGCATCTGCTGGCCGAGCGTGAGAACATCGGCTTCACACGCGGGAACAACCTGGGCCTGGCGCGGGCGCAGGGCCGCCATCTGATGTTGCTCAACCCGGACACGGTCGTGCACGGCGACGCGCTCAACCGCCTGATCGACGCCCTGGACGCACGCCCGGAGATCGGCATTGTCGGGCCGCGCGTGCTCAATACGGACGGCACGACTCAGTCCACACGGCGGCGCTTCCCGACGCTTGCTACCGCTTTCTTCGAAAGCACCTGGCTGCAAGGGTACGCCCCGCGTGGCTGGATCGAGCGCTACACCGTGGCCGACATGCCGGATGACGGGACCTTCGAGGTTGACTGGGTGCAGGGCTGCGCGCTGGTCGCCCGGCGAGCCGTCTATGAGCAGATCGGCGGGCTGGACCCCGGCTACATCATGTTCTCCGAGGAACTGGACTGGTGCCGTCGGGCCAGGGACGCGGGCTGGCGCGTGCTCTACCTGGGCGAAGCCGCCATCACCCATCACGGCGGCAAAAGCACCGAGCAGGTCGAAACCAGCAAGCACATCTACTTTCAGGAAAGTAAGATCCGGTATTTTCGCAAGTTTCACGGGCGCCCGGCGGCCTGGGCGCTGCGGCTGTTCCTGCTGCTGAGCTACGGCGCTCAGCTGATCCTGGAAGCGCTCAAGGCGCTCGTGGGGCACAAGCGCGATTTGCGGCGGGCGCGCGTCGCCACCTACTGGCGCGTCATCGGCGCGCTGGCGACAGGCCGCTGGGCGCGTCCGATCACACATTAGGACTAGAGGCGGTATGCGGATTGGTCAGATTACCGGCGAATATCCCCCCATGCAGGGCGGGGTCGGTGCCTATACGCAAGAGTTATCGCTGGCGCTGGTCGAGCTGGGGCACGAGGTGTTTGTCTTCACCGATCACCGCGCTGCCGAGCAGCCCCCGGACAGCCCGATCCACGTCACGGCGGACGCGCATAGCTGGAGCTGGAGCACCCTCAGCCGCATCCGCCGCTGGGTCGCCGCGCAGCGCCTCGATGTGGTCAACATCCAATACCAGGCCGCCGCGTTCAACATGTCCGCCTTCATCCACATCCTGCCGGTTCGGCTGAACGCCGTGCGGGTCGTCACGACTTTCCACGATCTGCTGGTGCCCTACCTCTTTCCCAAAGCCGGGCCGCTGCGCTATCAGGCGGTGCTGACGCTGGCGCGCAGCAGCGACGGTGTTATCGTCACCAACCGGGGCGACCGCGAGCGGCTTGCGGCGGAGAAATCGCTCACCAGCCTGCGGCATATCCCGATCGGGTCGAACATCAAGCCCAACCCGCCGCCCGACTACAACCGCGCCGTGTGGCGGGCAGCGCTCGGCTTTCAGCCCACCGACGTGGTGGTGGGCTATTTCGGCTTCCTCAACGCCAGCAAAGGCGTCGATACGCTGTTGCAGGCAGTGCGCATCGCGCGCAACGGCGGCCTGCCGGTCAAGCTGCTGATGATCGGCGGGCGCACCGGGACAAGCGACCCGGCCAACCTGATCTACGCCCAGGAGATCGACGAGCTGGTCGAGGAGCTGGACCTGCTCGATCACATCCGGTGGACCGGCTTCGTAGACGCGCGCGCCGTCAGCGGGCATCTGCTGGCAGCCGACCTGATCGCGCTCCCCTACCGCGACGGCGTGAGCTTTCGGCGCGGGAGTCTGATGGCGGCGCTGGCGCACGGCTGCACAATCATCACCACCCATCCGGAAGTGGACACGCCCGATCTGGTGGCGAACAAGCACGTGCGTATGATCCCGGCGGATTCACCGACGGCGCTGGCGCTCGCCATCGAGGACCTCGCACAAAACCCGGACCTGCGCGCCGAAATGGGTCGCAACGCCGCCCAGCTGGCCGCCGAGTTCTCGTGGGAGACCATCGCCGCGCGCACCGCCGCATTCTACCAGGACCTGATCGAGCGGGCGGGCTGAGCGCGGGTTGTCAGGCGATCAGGCTACGCGCGTAGGCTTCGACCTCGTCCAGCCAGGCGCGGCGCTGCTCCGGCGTGGCTTTCGACACCTCGCAAAAGTTGATCCAGCGTGTCCGCCGGACGCCGCAGAATTCCAGGATACCCTTGCAGAGCACCTGCTCGACCGAGGTGTAGATCGGCCGGGGCGCGCCCATGGTGGTGATGGCGGTCCCGGTGCGGATATGCGTCAGCATGGGCGCCGCGTCTTCCTCGCGGAAGGCCCATTCCGGCAGGAACACCTTGTCGAAGAATCCTTTCAGCAGCGCGGGCATCACTTCCCACCACACCGGGAAGATGAAGACGAGATGATCGCTGCGGGCGATGCGTTCCTGATACTCGCGCACTTTGGGGTCCAACCAGCCGCCGCGCGTGTAGATCGCCAGTTCCTCGACCGTCATCACAGGGTTAAAGCCGTCCCGGTCCAGATCGAGCACATCGACCGTACACCCCGCCGATTCAAATCCGCGGCGGACGGCATCCAACAGCGCGAAGTTGAAGCTGCGCTGCCAAGGGTGGTCGATCGTGATCATCGCGTGCATTGTGGTGCAGCCTTCTCTTTCGTGCGAAACATGCCGCTTCTATTATGCCGCAAGCGTCAGGCGGGCGCCCGGCGCGCACCCTGGCACGGCGCCGCGCCATCCGGTAAACTTCGCCCCCGTGAAGCGAACTACCGATTGCACTGCGTAGGAGCGCTATGGCGCGCAGCCTGCTAGCAGACAACCCCGGCCGGCGGCTGATCCTGGCCGCGATTCTGATCGGCTATCTGGCGCTGGCCGTGCTTTACAGCCTGGTCACGCCGCTGTTCGAGGCGTCCGACGAGCTGTGGCACTACCCAATGGTCAAATACGTGGCCGATCACCGCTTCGGGTTGCCGGTCCAGGATCCGGCCAACCCCGGCCCTTGGGGCCAGGAAGGCAGCCAGCCACCGCTCTACTATTTCATCGGCGCGGCGGCGACCTTCTGGATCGATACGTCCGATCTGGCGGACGTGCGCCGGCTCAACCCGCATGTGGACATCGGCGTGGTCGTGCCGGACGGTAACGCCAATATGGTGGTGCACAACGCCGAGCGCGAGGGATTCCCGTGGTCCGGCACAGCGCTGGCGATGCATATCGTGCGCTTTCTGTCGGTGCTGATGGGTCTGGGCACAGTTTCCCTGACCTATCGTCTGGGCCGCGCGCTGTTCCCCGCCCGTCCGCCGATCGCACTGGCTGCCGCCGCGTTCACCGCCTTCAACCCGATGTTTCTGTTTATCAGCGGAGTGATCAACAACGACAACCTCTCCACCCTGCTCGCCAGCCTGCTGCTGGTGCTGGTGGTGCGCCTGGTGCGGGGGCGCGGGCTGCCACCGGTGCGGGACTATGTGGTGCTGGGGATGGCGGCGGGTGCGGGGATGCTCGCCAAATTCCAGATCGGCTTTATGCTGCCGCTGATCGCGCTGGCGTTGGCGCTTGTCGCCCGGCGCGAGCGCGACTGGCGCCCGCTGGTGATCGGCGGCGCGATCGCGGGCGGGCTGACGATCGCAATCGCGGGCTGGTGGTACTGGCGCAACTACCGGCTCTACGGCGACGCGACCGGCATCAACATCTTCCTCGACATCGTGGGGCGGCGGCAGGTCCCTGCCGATCTGCGCCAGCTCTGGACCGAGCGCGAGGCCTTCATGATGGCCTTCTGGGGCTTCTTCGGCGGTGTGAATGTCCCCATGCCGGGCTGGACCTACACGCTCTTCAACCTGATCGCGGGGACGTCCGCTGCCGGCCTGCTGGCGGCGCTGGGGCGGCAGGCGCTCAACCGCGTGCGCGGGACGCTCGCCTGCCCGGAACGGTCGCTGCTGTGGGCGAGGGCCTTCGCCGCGATCTGGCCGGTGATCATTTTCCTCTCGCTGCTCAGTTGGACGCGCCAGACCTGGGCCTCGCAAGGGCGGCTGTGGTTCAGCGCGATCGCCGCGCTCAGCGTGTGGATGGCTGCCGGGCTGGCAAGCTGGGCGCCACGCCGGACAGACGTCCAGCAGGCGATCCTGGCCGGAGCCGTCATGATCTTCGTTGTGCTGGCCGCGTTGGCACCGCTGATCACCATCGCCCCGGCCTACGCCTTCGATCCACACGCAGCCTTCAGCGGCCCGACGCACGAACTGCCGGGGCGACGAGCCGTCTGCTGGGCGGAGCCTGAGGACGCGCGCCCGGTGCTGTGTGCGGCGGCGCAGCCGGTCGGCGGCGACGTGCAGCCGGGCGACTACGTCCGGTTCGCGCCCACCTTCACCACCACCGGCCACCTGACACGCGACTGGAGCCTGTTCGCGCACCTGGTCAGCGCCGACGGGATCATCGAGGCGCAGCGCGACGTCTACCCCGGCGGCGGCAAGCTCGCCACCTCGGAGATCGCGCGTGACACGGCGTGGAACAACCCGATCGCGGTGCGCATCCCGGCCGGGCTGTACACTCCGCAAACGCTCGATGTGTACCTGGGGCTGTACGACCTGAAGACGGGCGACCGCATGGTTCCGAGTGGCGACGGAGCCGACCCGGTTCACAACCGGGTTTTTCTGGGGCAGGTCCGGCTGGTCGCGCCGCCGGGAGAGATCCCCAACCCCATCGGCGCGAACTTCGACGGCAGGCTGCGGCTGCTGGGCTACACCGTCGATGATCGCTCGCTGGCGCCGGGCGAGACGGCGACCGTCACGCTCTACTGGCAGGCGCCGCGCCGCCTGAGCGAAGACTTTGTCATCTCAGTCCAGGTGATTGATCCGGTCACTCTGACCAAAGCGGCGCAACTCGATGCCTCGCCGCAGCCGCCGACCAGCCAGTGGGCGCCGGGCGAGACGATCGCCGAGACGCGCGGGCTTGAAATCTATCCGGACGCCGCGCCGGGCCGCTATCGGTTGATGGTGCGCGTCTATCCGGCGGGCGCACCGGGCGAGCCGCTGCGCGTCCGCGGGGGTGCAGGCACGCAGTCCGAGGATTTCGTATGGCTGAGCTGGATGCAGGTCGAGTGAGCGCCCGCCGCGCCCCGCGCTGGCTGATCGCGGTGCTGGCCGCGTACATTGGGCTGGCGGTCGTGTACAGCGCCGTCACGCCGATCTTCGAGCCGCCGGACGAGGTCTATCACTTCCCGCTGATCGATCACATCGCGCGGACGGGCCGCCTGCCCGTGCAGGATCCGGATACCATCGGGCCGTGGGAGCAGGAAGGCAGCCAGCCGCCGCTCTATTACCTGCTCAGCGCGCCGCTCGTCTTGCCGCTGGACCGCAGCGACCTCAGCGCGCGGCTGGAGCGCAACCCCCACGCCCGGATCGGGATCGGCGCGGCCACCGACAACCATGTCAGCGTGCTGCACGACTGGCACGCCGAGGCATTCCCCTGGCGTGGGACGGCGCTCGCCGTGCATGTTGTGCGCCTGTTCAGCATCGCGCTTGGGGCCGGGACTGTCGCCGCGATCTACGCTGTCGCCCGGCTGGCGCTGCCCGGCCGCCCGGCGCTGCACGCGCTCGCCGTGCTGCTCGCCGCCTTCAACCCCATGTTCCTCTTTATCACCGCCTCGGTCAATAACGACAATCTGGTCAACCTGCTGAGCGCGGTCACGCTGGCGCTGCTGCTGTATATCTGGCGCGCCGGGCTGACCACGCGCCGGGTTGCGGCGCTGGCGGTGTTGCTGGCGCTGGCGTCGCTTGCCAAGCTGAGCGGGCTGGCGCTCTACCCGATAGCCGCCCTGGGCGTGCTGGGCGTGCTGGTGCGCGAACGCCATCCCTGGCAGGCATGGGCACGGATCTTGCTAGTTGTGATCGCCGCCTGGGCGCTGATCGCGGGCTGGTGGTACGCGCGCAATCTGCATCTCTACGGCGAGCCGTTCGGCCTGGATCGCATGGTGGAGATCATCGGTCCGCGCGAGCAGACGCCGACCTGGGCCGAGCTGGTGGGCGAGTTCGAGGGACTGCGCCGCTCAAGCTGGGGCGTGTTCGGAACGCTTAACCTCAGCGCGCCGGACGCGCTGTTCTGGTACGGCGATCTGTTGAGCCTGCTTGCGCTGGGCGGGCTGTTCATCGCCGCGGTCCGCGCGCGCGCCCAGAGCGAACAGATCGATTGGCGCATGCTCGGCCTGCTGGCGCTCCATGCGCTGATCGTGTTCGTCGCGCTGGTGAGCTGGACGCGCCGCACGCCCGCCACACAAGGCCGCCTGCTCTTTCCCGCGCTCGGTGGGCTGGCGACGTTCTTCGCCTTGGGTCTGGCAGGCTGGCTCCCCCGCCGCCGGGAACATTTCGCCCTGCTGGCCGCCGCGCCGCTGGTCGCCGCCGCGATCGCCCTGCCCTTCGCGGTCATCCGCCCGGCGTATATCCCGCCGCCCACCGTCGCGGAGCTTCCCGCCGACGCCGTACCGGTCGATACGCGCTTCGGCCCGATCGAGCTGCTCGGCGTGCGCGTGGCGAACGAGCCGGTTGCGCCCGGCGACTCGCTCGACGTGACGCTCTACTGGCGCCCGACCGCCCACACCGCCGAGGACATGAGTCTCTACGTCCAGGTCTTCGGGCGCGCACTGCACCCGAATGCGGGCACGTTGCAGGAAATCGGCAAGGTGGACAGCTATCCCGGCGGCGGGCTGCTGCGCACGACGACCTGGCCGCTCAACCACATCTACGCGGATCACTATCGCATCGCGATCGCGGGCGACGCCGAGACGCCGGTCCAGCCTGCGCTGAAAATCGGCTGGCGGCGCTTTGGCTCCGGCGAGGAACTGGTGCCCGAAACGCCGTCCGGCGAGCCGCTCGATGCCGTGATCGTCCACGCGGGGCGCGTCGCCGGTGCGGGTGCGCGACTGAGCAGCGGGGAACCGGTCGGCGCGGTGTTCACCGGGCTGATGCGTCTCAACGCGGCGCGCGTCGAGCCGGTGACCGCGCAGCCGGGCGAGACACTGGCGGTTGATCTGGAGTGGGAAGCGCTCGCGCCTGTCGTCGAAGATTTCGCGGTGCTGGTGCATCTGGTCGACCTCGCCGCGCCGGAGCAACCGCTGGCCCAGGGCGATGACGAACCGCTCGGCGGGCGCTGGCCGACCTCGGCTTGGGTGGCCGGGCACACATTCGTCGATCCGCATATCGTCGCGCTCCCTGCCGGTCTGCCGCCCGGCGAGTACGCGCTGGCGGTCGGACTGTACCGCCCCGCCGACTTCACCCGGTTGCCGGTTGACACCGAACGCGCTACGCTACCCGGTGCGGTGATTCTGCCGCAAACGGTGATCGTCGAGGGATCATGAGCGCGCTACCTGAGCACGCACACCCCGCCCTGCCTCGCCTGCGCTGGCTGCCGGATGCGCTCGCCGTGCTGGCGCTGATCGCCCTGTGGGCGCTGTACTTCTGGCGGTTGTTTACGCCCAACAATGCCGACGTGCTGTCGCTGCGCGAGGGCGATTTCTCAGGCCAGTTTGTCGCGTTCTTCAGCTATCAGGCCGAGCGGCTGGGCGAAGGCGAAGTTCCTCTGTGGAACCCGTACAATTACGCCGGGCACCCCTTCCTGGCGGACACGCAGTCGGCAGTATTCTACCCACCCCGGCTGCTAACCGTCGCGCTGGTTAACGCGCTGGACCGCACTGCGCCGGGTGACCTCTACACCGCGCTGCAAGCCGAGATGACGCTGCACGTGCTGCTCGCCTCGCTGCTGATGTACGCCTTCGTACGTCGCATGGCGGCTGTGAGCGGCGCGCCCTGCCTGGCGTCGATGGTGGGCGGGCTGGTCGCCGCGCTAACCTACGCGTATGGCGGCTATCTGGCGGGCTACCCGCCGCTGCAACTCGCCGTGCTGGAAGCAGGCGTCTGGCTGCCGCTGGCGCTGCTGGCGATCTTCGAGGCGACGCAGACGCCGCGTCCCGGCGCGCTGTGTCTGGCGCTGGCGGGGACGGCGCTGGGGCTGGCGTTGCTGGCCGGGCACCCGCAAACCGCGCTGTTTGCGCTGTATCTGGCGCTGGCGTTCCTCGGTTACCGGGTGTGGCAGGCGGGCGCGCGCCCCTGGCGAACATGGCTGCCGCGCTTTACCCTGGCTGCCGCGCTGATGGGGCTGATCGCGGGCGGGCTGGCGGCAGTGCAGCTTGTGCCGGGGTTGGAATACCTGCGCCACACCTCGCGCGCCGCCCTGCCCTATGCCGAGAAAGCACATGGCTTCCCCCCGCGCGACCTGCTGCAACTCGTGTTCCCCGGCGTGATGTCGGAATGGTCGCCGCTGTATGTCGGGATCGCCGGGCTGGCGCTGGCGCTGATCGCGGTGTGGCGGCGTGCGTTCCAGGCGCGCTTTTTCGCGTTCGCTGCGCTGATCGCGCTGGCATGGAGCTTCGGCGCGGGCACCGTCGTTTTCGAGGTGCTCTATCTGCTCGCGCCGGGAGTGAGCTGGTTTCGCGGCCAGGAACGCGCCGCCTATCTGGTCGCCCAGTGCGCCGCGATCCTGGCCGGGCTGGGCGCCGCGTCCCTGCTGGCGCTCCCCGCCGGCGAACGGGCAGCCCGCCGGCTGGCGCGGGCGCTGTGGGTGCTGGCGTCCTTCGCCGCCATTGCCGCCGGTGTGTGGCTGACTCTGTGGCTGAGCGAGGAC
The DNA here is from genome assembly GCA_020725705.1 of Anaerolinea sp. Taxonomy (GTDB): domain Bacteria; phylum Chloroflexota; class Anaerolineae; order Aggregatilineales; family Aggregatilineaceae; genus DYGX01. The sequence goes on along the minus strand of DYEN01000015.1, from coordinate 16,717 downwards.
GGCGGACGCTTCAAGACGGCGCTTGATGTCGCCGTGTTCGCGGCGATCCTGGCCGGGCTGAGCGCGCTGCTGCTGCCGCGTCTGATGTCCGGGCGCGTGCGCGGCGAGTGGGCGCTGCTGCTGGTCGTGCTGGTGTGGCTCGATCTGTTCAGCGTGACGCGCGGCGGCCCGAATTACGAGCCGGTCCGTGCCGGCGAGCGCCTCGCGCAGCCGGCCTATCTGGACGCTGTGCGCGCCGATCTTGCGCCCGGCGCCCGCGTCGACGGGCTGCGCGGCGTGTTCGAAAACTACGGCACGCTATACCACGTGCCGGACATCCGCACGATCAGCCCGCTGCGGCTGGCGCGCGTGGGGCGGATTCTCGCCCTGCCCGACGACCGCGCATGGGAACTGCTGGCCGTGCAAACGGTGCTGATCGATTGGGAGCAGCTTATGGCGCCGAGTACAATCGTTGCCACCGCCGAAGACGCGCTCGGACCGTTCAACATTCACCGGCTGGACGATCCACGCCCGTTCGCGCATCTCGTCTACCGCGCCGAGGTGGTGCCGGACGATGACACGCTCTTCGCGCGGCTGGCCGATCCGGGAACCGGGTTGGACTATATCCGCTCGACCGCGCTGCTGGCCGAATCGCCCGCCGTAACGCTGCCCGCTGCATCACCCGCGAACCCTGGACGCGCCACGGTCACGCGCTTCGAGCCGGAGCACATCGCGATCGAGGTCGAGACGGCGGCCCCTGCCATCCTGACGCTCTCCCTGCCGCACTATCCGGGTTGGATTGCGCGGATCGATGGGGAGCGCGCGCCGGTCCTGCGCGCCTATGGCGGGCTGAGCGCAGTCGCCCTGTCGGACAAAGGCGCGCACACGGTAACGCTGGACTATCACCCGGCGACATTTGCCGCCGGCGCCGTTCTCAGCGTCGGGACGCTGGGGCTGCTGGCCGGCGCCGCCCTGGTCGCCGCCTGGCCGCGGCGCCCTCGCCGCCCGGCGGAACCCGGTCAAAGCGCCGGGGTGGATTAGAGAGGAAAGGGTTGGGATGCACCGCTCGCTGATTTACACGCAGGATCACCGCCCGCTGGCGCTGCTGGTTGGCGCGGCGATCGGCGGGCTGGGCGGCCTGCTGGCGCTGCTGGTCGTGGTGGCGGGGCCGGTGATGGCCTTCGGCGCGGTGCTCGGCCTGGCTGCCGGGCTGTACATGCTCACCAGCCTGCACGCCGCGCTGGTCGGGATGATAGCGGTGATCGCGCTGCTGCCTTTCGCCACTTTTCCGTTCGATCTGGGCGTGACCCCCACCCTGCTCGACGCAGCGCTCGGCGCCTTTCTGCTGGTCTACGCCGTGCAGTGGATGTCTGGCCGGCGGCGTCTACTGCGCACCACGCCCATCACGCCGGTCGTGCTGGCTTTCATCGGGATCATGCTCTTTGCCTTTTTGATGGGCCTGCGCCACGCTCCGCTGACCTCGCGCGTGCTGCGCAATGTGATCGAGATGGTCCTCAGCCTGATGCTGATCCCGGTGCTGGTGGATGTCATGCGCGACGCACGGGCGCTGCGCCGCGCGGTGGCGGCGTTCATCGTGCTGGGGGCGCTGGCCGGGGCCATCGGGATCGGGCTGTGGCTGCTGCCGGACCTGACCGCCGAGGCGATGCTCAATCGCCTGGGGCGGCTTGGCTACCCGGTCGGGGGCGTGATCCGCTACCGCGAAACTTCCGCCACGCTGCTCAACGAGCGCGCCATCGGCACGTGGATCGATCCGAACGCATTCGGCGGTTTCCTGATGATGGTCGGGGCGCTGGCCGCGCCGCAGGTCTTCTCGCGCCAGGCGGTGATCGACCGCCGTCTAGCAACGCTGCTGCTGGGCGTGATCGGGCTGGCGCTGTTCCTGACCGACTCGCGCGGGTCAATGATCGCGCTGGGGAGCGCCTTCGTCTTTATCGCGGCAGTACGCTATCGCAAGCTGTTGCTCATCATGCTCTTGATCGCCGTGTTAATGCTGTTCATGCCTTTCACGCAGCGCTACGTCGAGAAATTCGAGGCGGGCATCCGCGGCGAGGACGTCGAAACTCAAATGCGCTTCGGCGAATACCAGGACGCGCTGCGACTGATCGGGCGCTATCCCATCATCGGCGTCGGCTTCTCCGGCACGCCCGCGATTGACCTGTATCTCGGCGTCGCCAGCACCTACCTGACGATCGCGTCCCACGCCGGGATCGCCGGGCTGGCGGGCTATCTGCTGCTGTATGCCAGCGTGTTCGCCTACAGCCGGCAACGCTACGCGCACATCCGGCGCAGCGCGGCGCTCACCGATGTCTGGCTGGGGCTGGCAGCGGCGCTGGTCGGCGTGTTGGTGGGCGGCGTCTTCGATCACTTCTACTTCAAGATCGACCTGTTCCATGCCACGATGACGGCAGAATGGATCGTGATGGGGCTGATGGTCGCGGCGGCACGGCTGGCCGCCGAGCCGGCAGAACAGCGTCAGATCGCCAGTGGCCGGGCGTCAAGCACAGCGAGGCCAGACGCGCTTTAAATGAGGGCAGCGTCGGCACACTTCGGGAGGCCCCGCCATGCCCCGCCGGTTAACCGATCCGGATTACCTGCTGTCCGAGCAATACCGTTCCGACCGGAACCTGCACACCCGCGCCGAGCTGCACCGCCGCTTCAGCACCAACCGCCACGGCTGGATGCCCTGGGTCTTCGACCAGCTTGACCTGCCGGAACGCGCCACGCTGCTCGAGGTGGGCGGTGGTCCCGGCTGGCTGTGGGTCGAAAACCGGACACGCATCCCGCCGGGCTGGCGCATCACCCTGACCGATCTGTCGCCGGGTATGATCAACGCCGCGCGGGCCAACCTGGCCGGCGACTCGCGCTTTCGCATCCGCACGGCGGACGTCCAGGCGTTGCCCTTCGCCAGCGAGACTTTCGACGCGGTGATCGCCAACCATATGCTCTATCACGTGCCGGATCGGGATGGGGCGTTGGCCGAGATCCGGCGCGTGTTGCGGCCAGGCGGCGCGCTTTACGCGGCCACCAACGGCGCCAACCATATGCGCGAGCTGATCGACCTCGCGCTGCGGCTTGACCCCGAGGGCTACTTCGCCGGGCTGCAACGCCCGCCCGCCGATTTCACGCTTGAAAACGGCTACGCGCAGCTTGCGGCGCATTTCGACACAATCCAGGTCCGGCGCTATCCGGACGCGCTGCTGGTCACCGAGGTTGAACCGCTGGTCGAGTATGTGCTGTCGGGGTTGAAGAGCGACGAGCGAACGCCCGCACTGGCCGACGCGGTGCGCGCTGCTCTGGCGCGGGAGATCCAGCCGCACGGCGCGATCCGCATCACGAAAGATAGCGGCCTGTTCATCGCACGGCGTGCCTAGCGCGCGGATCGCGGGACGCGCACGGCTTCAAAGCGCAGCGAGGGGATGGCGCGGCTTTCCCAGAACTGCTGGAAGCGCGTCAGTCCGCCCTCAAAATCCTGCACCAGCGCCACTTCCTCAAAGAACTCGCCGGACCGGATCAGGGCGACCTTGTGCGCGAAATAGTCCGGATGGTCGGTGACGAAGCGCAGCGGTGCGCCGTCGACCATCACCCGCGCCAGATGCTCGAGCACGGCTTCCGACAGCAGATCCTGGCCGCGTCGCTTGCGCACCAGGGCGGGCGGTGGAAAGAGCACCGTCACCTCGTCCACAGACTCGTCCGGCACCTTCGCCAGCACGCGGCGCACATCCGCGCGGATGAAGCGCACGTTCTCCACCCCGGCAGCGTCCGCGCGGTTGACCGCGTCCCAGATCGATTTCCAGTGAATCTCAATGCCCACGAACAGGCGAGCGGGCTGTGCCTGTGCCTGCGCGACCAGATACTCGCCGCGCCCGCTGCCCAGATCGAGCGCCAGCAGCGCGTCGCGCCCAAACAGCTCCCGCGCCGACAGCGAGGGCAGCGCCTCGGGCTGCCGGTAGAGGTCCTCGCTGGCATAGACGCGCAGATAGCGGGCCAGCGCCTCAGGGCGTGGCTGCCGGATGCGAAATCGCTTCAACTTCAAACGGGGCATGGCAGATGTTCGGCTTATGACTCGCCGGCGGGCGGCGTCTGGATCGCAGCCGGGCGCGGGTGGGCCGCCGACGTGTGGCGCGCCCGGTAGTGCTCGAAGCTGTCCGCAGCGGTGGGGTTCAGCCCCTGCTGCTCGCAGAAGCGCTCGTAACGGATCAGATGCGGCAGCGCGGTCTCGAGTTCCAGCCGGAACACGCGCGCGACCACGGCACGGCTCAGCACCTCGTCGCGCTCCCATGCGGCATAGACCGGAGCGCGGTCGTAGGGTACCGCGCGGAAATCGGCCTGCCAGGCGCCGTTGGACGACTCCAGCACCAGATATTGCGCCGCCGGATTACCGTTGAACGGGAAACCCACTGCCCCGCTGTTGAGCGCCCACCGGCCATCCAGGCGGCGGCTGAAGGGAACGTGCGTGTGCGCGCCGACCACGACGGGTTCCGGCGCGCTCCAAACAGCGGCGTGCAGGTCGTCGTCGGACATCCACTCGCCGATCCCGTCGTTCAGGGCGCGCAAGCTGCCGTGCACCACACGGATCGCGGGCAGACCGGGCAGCGCGACGACATGCGCGCGCGGCAGCGCAGCGAGATAGTTTAACTCCTCGGCGCTGAGCTGCTGCGCCACACGCACCGGGGGCAGCCACCAATCCGGGTTGTCGTCCGGGCCTGGCAGCGGGCCGGCGGCCCACTTCAGGACGTACTCCTCGTGATTGCCGAACAGCACCGTCCAGCCCGCCGCGCGGACCGCCTGCAGGCATTCCCGGCTTTGCGGCCCACGGTTGACAATGTCGCCCGCGGCGATCACCTCATCCGGCGCAACGCGCGCCAGATCCGCCATCACCGCTTCGAGCGCGGGGAGATTGCCGTGAATGTCGGCCAGGATGGCTATTCGAGGCATTGGGAAATTCTTCCTATCTGGCGATGAACAGCAGCTTGAAGGGGAACCATTATGCCACAATCTACGTCATGATCCCAGACCGTGATTCAGACCGGGAGAGCGCCGCTGCGGTCGGCCTTTCCCGCACGGTGAGCATCGGACTACCGAAACCCGCACTGGAAGGAGCAAGGAGACAGCCATGTTGAACTCAGTGTTCGCAAGCAACCTACGCAAGCCGTGGCTCGCCGCCGGTCTGGTGGCCGTGCTGGTTCTGGCCCTGACCGGCGCCGCGGCGGTTCCCGCGCGCGCCCAGGATTCGGGCAGCGGCCCGCGCACGATCACCGTGACCGGGACCGGCAGCGCCAGCGGCACGCCGGATATCGCCGTGGTGCAGCTTGGCGTTGAGCTGCGCAGCGCCGATCTCGGCGAGGCCCTCGCCAGCGTCAACGCGACGATGGACGCCGTGATCGCGGCACTGGAAGCGCAGGGCATTGCGCGCGAAGACATCCAGACGGCGAACTTCAGCGTTTTCCAGGACTACGGCGTGCAGCCTCTTGGCGCCGAAGCCACAAGCGAGCTACGCTTCGTGGTGAGCAACATCGTCTCGGTGAAGGTGCGCGATCTCAGCCAGATCAGCGCGGTGATCCAGGCGGCGCTCGACGCGGGCGCGAACAGCGTCCATGGCCTGAGCTTTGGCCTGGATGATCCGGATGCGCTGGAGAGCGAAGCGCGTACGCTGGCCGTGGCGGACGCACAGGCACGCGCTCAGGCGCTGGCGGATGCCTTCGGCGTGACGCTGGGCGCGCCGCTGCGCATCGAGGAAGGCGTCGCCGGGGCGATCCCCCTGCCGCGTGTGGCGACGATGGAAGCTGCCATGGGCAGCGCCGCCCCCGTGATCAGCGAGGGCCAGCTTTCGGTCACCATGCAGGTGACGGTCGTCTTCGAGATCACGTCGTAAACATCTCGGCGTGTCATGCATGGGCGGGGCGGCTGCCGGGCGGCCCCGCCCTGAGCGTCTCGCGCCCCCACCGCGATCCGGCCTTGTCAAACCGCCGCGCCTGCGGTACGATACTCTCCGCTTAGCACCCCATCCCATCAGTCGGGTGCCTTTCCGCCCGCCGGCGGCTTGCCCAGGCCGCGTGGCGCGCAAACCCATGGAAAGGAGACAAACCAACCATGAATCGACCCTATGAATTGGGCTTTATCATCCCCAGCAGCGTCTCTGAAAGCGAGACACAGGGCGTGATCGACACCGTGCGCGGCTGGATCGAGAAGCTGAACGGCACCGTCACCAATGTGGACTATTGGGGCCGCCGGCGCCTGGCGTATCCGATCGAGGACTATCGCGAGGGCTATTACGTCTTCCTGCGCATGGATCTGGCGCCCAACCGCGTGAACGACCTGGAGAAGAATCTGCAGTTGAGCGAGCAGGTCATCCGCCACCTGGTGATCCGGCTCGACGAGAAGTAGCCGGAGCCTGATCACCGCAACCGTCGCGGACGATAGGGGACAACCGAGGAGCCGCACAGCATGGGCCGTGGACTGAACAAAGTCATGATTATCGGGCATCTCGGACGTGACCCCGAGCTGCGTTACACGCCGAGCGGACGGCCCGTTGCCAGCTTCAGCGTCGCGACGACTCGCACATGGACGTCCTCTGAGGGCGAGCGCCGCGAAGAGACGGAGTGGTTCAACGTCGTAGCCTGGGGCACGCTGGCCGAGATCTGCAAGTCGCATCTGATCAAGGGCCAGCAGGTCTACGTCGAGGGACGGCTGCAGACCCGCGGCTGGGAAGACGAGAACGGAACCCGCCATTATCGCACAGAGCTGGTCGCCAACGAGATGATCTTGCTGGGCGACCGCCGCGCCGGAACGGGCGAGCTGGACACCGACGCGTTTTCGGATGACGAGTACCCGTTCTAGGACTCAAGTTTGACCGACAACCGACACATACTGCGTCCGGTCGCTGACCGGGGCAGACAGAGATGAACACCTTGGCAGGAGGGATTTTCCGGTGAGCGAAAACGAAACCCCGCGGCGTCGGACTGAGGAAGCGCGCCGCCGCGCAGAAGACGAAGAGCTTCGTTCTGACGACGACTTCGAGGAGCAGGACGACGTCGAAGAGCGCGGAGACCGGGCCGAGCGCCGCGCCGGTGGCCGCCGCCGTATGGGGCGCCGCAAGGAAGACTACTTCCACAGCAACAACCTGGTCATCGATTACAAGGACGTCGATACGCTGCGCCGCTTCATTACCGAGCGGGGCAAAATCCGCCCGCGCCGCCAGACAGGGCTGACCTCCAAGCACCAGCGGCAGTTGGCCCGCCAGATCAAGCGGGCGCGCTTCCTGGCGCTGCTGCCCTACACCGACGCCCACCAGCGCAGCTAGCGCGAGCGGCTGCGTGCAACCTCGCGCCGCGGCACGCCCGTCAGCACCGCGTGCGGCAGCGCTGACCGGAGCTTAAGGGGGGCGCAGCACCAGGCCAGCCCCCCTGATTCGGTGATCGACTTTTCGGAGGAGATAGTCCATTTATGGCCAAGAAATCTACGACCGGCGGGCCACGGGCACACCGGATTACCGATGCCGATCTGCAGCGCCGCCGCGAGTATCTCTCGCGCGCCGAGCGCGAGCGCCTCTGGCAGCGCCGCGCGCTGATTGCGGTCAGCGTGCTGGTCGGCATCAGCGTGCTGGTGCTGGTGGTCGCGCTGGTGTACGAGAACCTGATTCGCCCGCGCGAGGCCATCTCAACCGTCAACGGCGAAACCATCACCACGCGCGAGTATCAGGATCGCGTGCGGTTCACACGCTGGGAGATGGGCCAGCAGCTGCGCGAGCTGTATCTGCTCACCGGTGACATCAATACGGTCCAGCAGTACGCCAGCCAGTTGACCAACCCGATCGCGATCGGCAGCCAGGTTCTCGACGAGATGGAAGAAGAGATCCTTCTCAAAGAAGAGGCCGAGGCGCGCGGCATCGTCATCGACGAAGCGAAGATCAACGAGCGGGTGGACGACTATATGGCGCAGTTGCAGGGGCTGACCCGCCCCGGCGCGCCCACCGCGACCCCGACGACCGTGCCCAGCGTGACTCCCACGCCGCTCGTTTCGCCCACGCCAAGCAGCACCCCCACCCCAACCACTCCGCCGCCCACCGCGACCCCGGCCGAGGGGGAGGCTGCCGCAGCGGTCGAAGCGACGGCGACGCCGACGACCGAACCGACACCCACCGTCGAACCAACCGCCACCGCGACACTGCCCGCCGAGTCGATCCAGGCCACGCTCGACAGGGCCGAAGCGAACTACTACGACGCGGCTCGCTCTGCCGCGAACGTCAGCCGCGAGGTTGTGCGCGAAGTCTTCTACTATGACGCGCTGCGCACCGCCCTGCGCGACGCCATCGGCGCCGATGCCCCGACCGAGGAATTGCAGGTCCATGTGCGCCACATTCTGATCGCGTTCAATCCGGAGAGCACCGGGGAGACCGGTGTGCCGCCCACGGACGAACAGAAAGAGGCCGCCAGGCTGAAGGCCGATCAGGTCTTGGCGGCGCTGCAGGCAGGCGAGCCATTCGCGGACCTGGCCCGCTCCGTGTCGGACGACACAGGCAGCGCGGCACGCGGCGGAGAAATGGACTGGCAAAGCCCCGACAACTTTGTACCCGCCTTTGCCGACGCGGTGACCAACGCCGAGATCGGTGCGATTGTCGGCCCGGTCGAGACGGAATTCGGCTATCACATCATCCAGGTGTTGGGCCGCGAAGTGCGCGCCCTGACCGATGCGCAGCTTAACCAGCGCCGCTCGCAGATGTTCACAGACTGGCTGGCCGAGCGCAAGGCCGCCGCGACCATCGTGCGCAGCGATCGCTGGCTGGACCGCATCCCGGATGAGCCGACATACAACCAGATCATGGGCGACATCCTGCCGCTGCAATAAGGCACGGCTCCGGCACAAAACGAACGGGCGGCCCATCCACTGAGCCGCCCGTTTAATTTCCCCCTGCCGCTCTCGCAGAATTCAGACGCGATCGGGTGACGACACCGGGGCGCGCTCCGCGCGGCGTCGGGCGAGCGCCAGCAGACCGCGCAGTAACGCCGCTCCCAACCCCAGCACAGCAAGCTGAGCCACCCGCGCCAGCGTCGTCTGGTTCACACGCAGGTCGTATCCGCCGTAGAAGTCGAGATATGCGCCGATCTCGTTGGGGATGTCGAGAAAGATCTTGTTGTAGTATGCCGTCGCGCCGAGCATATACACCACCTCGACGGCGTGCACCCCGGCACGGAGCACCACGGCCAGCGCGATAGCCAGCGGCACGAACAGAAACGTCACAAAGCGCCAGATGTCCGTGCCGCCGTAGAGTGTCAGCACCAGCACAAGCGCCGAATATAGCAGCAGGTCGAAACGCCAGCCGGCCAGCCCGCGCCACAGCGTTTTCAGGCGGCCCGGCGTCAGCAGCAGCCACAGCGGCAACGTGTAGCTCGCCAGGTTGAACAGTAGGTTGAACCAGCGCCGCCGCGATAGCGGAGTCTGCACCAGGGTGGTCAGCAGTTCCGCGCCGGACTGGTTGAGCGGGTCGAGATATTGCCCGCTGACGCGGATCGGGATCAGCAGGCGCGGTGCCAGGATGCACGCCGCGCCAAGCGCAGCCGCGGCTCCGGCCCAGGCCAAGGGCTGCCAGCGCCGGGCCTGCCACGACTCTCGCAGCAGCCGCGCCACCAGCAGCACCAGCGGAATCGCCAGAAACTCGCGCACGAACAGCCCCAGACACGATACCACCACTGCCAGCGCGATCCGCCGCTCGAAGACGGCCAGCATCGCCACCACCATCAGCGGATAGGCCAGATGATCGGGCCTGGCGACGTCAAACAGCAGAAACCTGACGTTATACAGCGACAGCGCGATCGCCAGGGCCGGGACCACAGCCCGCCAGCCGCGCGCGCCGGCGTAGCGCGCCAGCCCGTACACGCTGAGAAGCTGCGCGATGGCCGCGCCATAGGCCACCACGACGAAGCCCGGGTAGGTCGAGGTGAAAAACACGTCTCCATCGGGCGAGGCGCTGACCGCGAGTGTATGCTCAACCGGCAGCGCCCGCGCGATCGCGCCCGCCAGCAGCGGTGTCGCGAAACGGTAGACGAACGGCGCGATCAGATTGTCGTTGCCGCTCAGCCCATGCTCGGCCATGTCGTAATAGAGCGCGAAATCCCAGTAGTAGCGATCGGTGTCGAGGGTGTTGGTGATCAGGCCCAGCGCCAGAACAAGCGCGGTAAATCCCAACGCCGCTAGCACGTAGGGTCTGGCAGAGGGGGGAAGCTGGCTCATGGTCTCACGGCACACGATCGGCCCGTCGCAAACGCTCTGGCACGGCAAGTGTACCCAAACGGCTCACATTCACAAGCGCGCGTGGCAGCCTGAAAGCGCTTATGGCAAAATGGGCGATAGTGGTTCAATGATTTTTGGTACAAATGTCGCGCGATCCGGCACCGGGTGGGCGCGCGACCCGGTATCGCTTGGCGGGAAAAAACTTTCAGGAGCAGTACTATATGGTTGTGCCACAATTCAAGCTGATGACCATCGAGCGCCACATCCTGGAACAGCAGGGCCGCCACCCTGAGGCGACCGGTCGCCTGACCAACCTGCTCTACGACCTGGCGCTGGCGGCCAAGCTCATCGCACGCGAGACCACTCGCGCCGGAATCGCCAACATCCTGGGCGCGACCGGCGACGAGAACCCGCATGGCGAGATTCAGCAGAAGCTGGACGTCTATGCTGACCAGGTCATCTTCCGGATGAATGACCACACCGGCCGGGTGTGCGTGATGGCGTCCGAAGAACATGATGAACTTCTGGCGATTCCGGCGCATCACTCCCCCGGCTACTACGTCTTGATCTACGACCCGCTCGACGGCTCGTCGAACATTGATGTCAATACGTCGATCGGGACGATCTTCGCCATCCACCGCAAACTCACGCCCGGCGACGGGCACGGGACGCTGGCAGACGTTCTGCAGCCGGGCAGCAAGCTCGTCGCCGCTGCCTACGTGATCTACGGGTCGAGCACCATGCTGGTCTATTCTACCGGCAACGGGGTGCACGGTTTCACGCTGGACCCCAGCGTCGGCGAGTTTCTGCTGAGCCATGCGAACATCCGCATTCCGTCGGGGGGTGATCACTACAGCGTCAATCACGGGTATCAGCATGCCTGGACCGAAGGCATCGCGCGCTATGTGCGGTGGCTGCAAGGGCTGGATGAGGAGAAGCGACCGCCACTCAGCCAGCGGTATGTCGGCAGTCTGGTGGCAGATTTTCACCGCACGCTGCTGCGGGGTGGCGTGTTCCTCTATCCGGGCACAGAAGCCAAGCCCGGCGGCAAGCTGCGCCTGACCTACGAGGCGCAACCGCTGGCCTTCATCGCGGCGCAGGCGGGCGGCTACGCGTCGGACGGTCTGGGCGATATCCTGGACATCCAGCCGAGCGCGCTGCACCAGCGAGTGCCCTTCTTTGTGGGGGAACGGGAACTGGTGGAAAAAGCGGAGTGGTTCCTGCGGGAATACGATCACGCGTATCTGGAGCAGTACGCGCGCCTGCGCGGGTCATAAGGCGGCGGCGGACGAGGCAAGCGCGCCGATCGCAGCCTTGACATCCGCCGCTTTTACGCTAACATTGACCTGTCGACCGATCAACGGGGCGTGGCGCAGCTTGGCTAGCGCGCTTGCATGGGGTGCAAGAGGCCCCCGGTTCAAATCCGGGCGCCCCGACAAAGCAGCAGCAACGGCCCTTAGGTATTCCCGAGGGCTGTTTTCTTGTGCACGCGAATCCGAAAGGAGCCAGCCCCCAAAGATGTCAGGAGGTTCTGCCATGCCCCAGCCCAGCGAAACCTACCGCGTCGAGGTCGAAGGCGTCGTCCGCGACCTGCCCCTGCTCGAAGTCGCGCCGGGAATCCGAATCGCGTTTCTGGACTGTCTGGTGGACGCCAAGTTCACCCAGGCAGCCGCACGCGGCCTGGCCCGCAAGCTCGCCCCCTTCCAGCCTGAGGTGCTGATCACACCCGAAGCGAAATCAATCCCCCTTACCTACGCGATGGCGATTGACCTCGGCTGCGAGTTTATGACGCTGCGCAAAACGCTCAAGCCGTACATGAATAACCCTGTTGTGGTCCGCACCCGCTCAATTACCTCGGCAGAGCCGCAGACACTCTATCTCGACCGCCGCTATGCCGAGCAGTTGGTCGGTCGCCGCGTCGCGCTGGTTGACGACGTCATCAGCACCGGCAGCACGCTCAACGCGATGATCGAAATGATGGATCAGATCGGCGCTGTGGTGGTGGCGAAGGCCGCGATCTTTACCGAAGGCGATCAGGCACAGTGGCAGGACATCCTGGCGCTCGGCCATCTGCCGGTCTTTATCAGCGGCGATTCGGGCGCTTGATCTCTGCCTGACTATACGAAAGCCCCCCGAATCAAACAGCCCTCGCAGCGACGAGGGCTGTTGCGCCAACGCTATGCAGTGGCCGGTCGCCGGCTAGCTCTTGAGCTTCAGCGCCCGCAGGATCTTTGTCACGACGCCGTTGTTCTTCTCGCGCACGCTCTTGCGCGCGCCAAATCCACGCGGGGGCTTGCGCTCATAGCGCGAAGTGGTGGGATGATGCACCTGCTTGCGCGGCTTGACCAGCCCAAAGAGGTTCTGCAATCCGCGGCTCTCCGAGCGAGTGGCTTTCTTCACGGTGTTCACTTGCCTCCGGCTATCGCACCTTGTGCTTCAAAAACACGGTTCAAAAACTTGATATACCCCACAGCATACCGCGAACCGGACCGCTCTGACCATGTACGGTTTGCGGCAAATTCGGCTAACAAATGGCACAGGTGGCCGCGTGCACGCGGCTTCACTCACCCCGATCCAGCGCGCTGATGGCATCCCGCACCACCTGTGCGCTGGCCCGCAGCTTCTCGGTTTCCTCGGGGCTGAGCGGGAACGGGCAGGTGGACAGCACCCCTCTACCGCCGACCAGGTTCGGCAGGGAAACCGTCACGTCCCGCACGCCGACCACTTCGTCCATCGGCGTGCACACCGTCAAAATCGCGCGCTGGTCACGCAGGATGACGTTCACAATCTGCGCGATCGCGCTCCCGACGCCGTAGTACGTCGCCCCTTTGCCCTCGATGATGCTGTACGCGGCACGCCGGACCTGCTGGTCGATGCGCGCCTTGACTGCGTCGTCGACCACCTGCGACTCTGTCACGCAGAATTCTTCGAGCGGAATGCCGCCAATCCCAACCTCGGACCAGGCGAGCACTTCCGAATCGCCGTGCTCGCCCAGCACGTAGGCATGCACATGGTGCGCGTCTACGCCCAGATGCCGGCCCAGCAGCGAGCGAAAACGCGCCGTGTCGAGCGTGGTGCCGGTGCCGATCACCCGGCTGCCCGGCACACCCAACGCCGCCGCATAGCGCGCCGTCAGATGCGTCATGACATCGACCGGATTGGTCGCCACTACCAGAACGGCATTCGGCGCGTGTTCAAGCACCTTCGGGACCACATCCTGAAACACCGCCGCGTTACGCCCCAGAAGTTGCAGGCGTGTCTCGCCGGGCTTCTGCCCCACCCCGGCGCTGATCACCACGACGGCGGCGTTTTGCAGATCTGCATAGTTCCCGGCCCGCACCTGAAGCGGGTGCGCGAACGGGACGGCGTGCGAAATGTCGTCGGCCTCAGCTTGCGCGCGCGCCATGTTGAGATCGATCAGCACGATCTCGCGTCCCACCCCGCGCATCACCAGTGCGTAGGCCGCCGTCGCGCCGACCAAACCGCTACCTACAATCCCGATCTTCATTGGGGCCTCCTGTGGTCTGTCACTGGCGGGTCAGACTGTCACCTCAATTCTGGCGGAATCCCGATCCGAAAGCAACCGGTCCGCCGTAGGCCAATAGTCCTCAAGCGCGCGCGGGTTGACCGGCTTATAATGAAAGCAGCGTCCCGGCGGTACCCGTGAGGTGTGTCTGTGCCATGCTGAACACTGCAAACCCCGCTCTACGGAGCGTCCTGGTGCTGAGCCTGATCGCTGCGCTGGCCCTGATCGCGTCGTGCAGCGGCGCGGATTCGCCCCCAGAACCTGCACAGACGCCTGTCCCCTCGCCCATTTTATCGGTGGGCGCCCAGCCCACGCGCACCCCCTGGCCGACCGTCTGGCCGACCGATACACCGCGCCCCGCCACACCCTATCCCACCCCGGACCTGACGGCGCGCACCGAAGAGCCACTCGACAACTTCATCCTGCCGGGCGCCTGGCTCAATGCCCCGTTCACCGACGTCGACGGGGCGCAACGCACCCTGGAGGACTACGCGGGCCGGCTGGTGATCGTACATACCCTGGCGGCGCGCTGCGACCTGTGCATGGACCAGCAGCGGATGCTGGCCCAGGCCATTCAGGACCGCTACGCTATCAACGTGTTGCCCGATGCGGTGTATCTTGCCCTGGGGGTCGAACCCGGCGAGACACCGGCTCTGATCGAATCCGTCGTGCGCGAACGACTCGGCGAGCAATGGGCCACCATCGAGCTGGTGCGCCGGGACGACGTCGCGGGAGACTATGTCACCGGGCTGGCGTCGGACGCGCTGCGACGCGAGCTGGAACGCGCGTTTGGCAGCGGGGCGGTGGATCCGCTGGCGCAGACCGTGATTGTGGTCGAGCCGGACGGGCTGGCGCATCTAACAAGCGAGGGGTTGGTGGACTGGCGCGAGCTGCGCGACGCGATCACCGCCTACGGCATCCTGCCCGAATCGCCTTCGCCCTGACCCCGCCGCGGCTGACGCCCGACCGCCGTTTTCCAGACGAAACCAGCGATTCCGCGACGGTGTATTTGGCCGAGGGCGCCGGTTGTAATACATTCGATAGAAGAGAAAATGACTCACTATACCGTTTGCGCGACAGATCTTATGTGGGGATTGCGACCTGGTTAGGAGGACGTATGGGACGCGTGGAGCGCGACCGCCGCGGGGTGTGGCTGGTGCTGCTGGTCATCGGCATGGTGGTGCTGGCAGCGCTCGCTTGCAACCTCTCGGGCGGTGACGAAGCGGAAGAAGAAACGGGCACGCCGAGTGCCGGGGCCGGTTTACCCACAGTTGAGATCCAGGCTCCGGAAAACGGCGCGCAGGTCCTGCGCGACACGGACGTGCTGATCTACGCCGTTGCACGGGATTCGCAGGGCGTGACGCGCGTCGAGCTGATGGTCGACAACTTCGTTGTCGCCTCGCAGGCGTCCCCTGAAGTCGAGCGCGGCGAGCGCGAGTTCGAAGTGCTGCTGCGCTGGCGCCCGACCAATGTCGGCCAGCAAAACCTGACGGTTGTCCCCTGGCGCGGGAACGTGCGCGGCGCCAGCACCACGCTAACGCTCAACGTCCGGGCGCGGGCATCCGAGATCACGCAGACGGCGGCGCCCACCCTGCCCTTCCTGACGCCAACCCAGCTGGTGGACCGCACCTGCCGGGTGCAGGTTGCGGTAGGGGCGCTGAACGTGCGCTCCGGCCCCGGCTTGGTCTACGACACCATCGACCGGGTAACGATCGGCCAGTCGCTGACCGTCATTGGCCGCCAGCTTTATCCGGACCCGTGGTGGCAGATCTTCCACAATGGCCGCGTCGGCTGGGTGAGCGGCTACTATGTAAACCAGACCGGCGACTGCACGACCATCGGCATCGCCCTGCCCCCGCCCACGCCCACCCTGCGCGCCAACATGACGCCGCCGACCGTCCCGCCGACCATCACGCCGCTGCCGCCCACGCCGACGCCGATCATCCCCACGCCGCTACCCGGCACGCCCACACCCACGGCAACGGTCGAACCGTGCCGCGTGCGGATCACGACTAACGGGCTGCCGGTCTACAGCGGACCAGGTACCAACTACACGCGCATGACGATTCTCTCGGCGGGCCAGGAATTCTTCGTGATCGCCCGCGATCCGGGCCTGCGCTGGTGGCAGATCGCCATCGCCGGGACCTACGGCTGGGTCGACGCCCAGTTCACGGCGCTGGTCGGCTTCTGCCAGTTCGTGCCCATCGGCGCGATCCCGCCCACACCGACCTTCACGCCGAGCAGCACCATCACGCCGCTGCCGACCATCACGCCGTCCGTGACGCCGTCCAGCACGGCCACCTGGACCGCCATGCCAACCTGGACTCCGACCTTCACGGCGACGCCGACCGCCACCTTTACGCCCACGGTGACGCCAACGGGCACGCTGCCGCCGACCGATACGCCGACCAACACGGCGACGTCGACCGCGACACCGACCGCCACACCCACGGAGACTCCAACGCCGACCGCCACCTGGACGGACACGCCGACGATCACACCCACGCCGACCGATACGCCGACCGGCACGCTGACGCCGACGGACACGCCGACGATCACGCCGACACCGACTGACACGCCGACCGCCACCGAGATCCCGAACATGCCGCCGGTGATCGCGCCGATCCCCGATCTGGAGATGGTCGCGGGCGACGAGCGGCAGGTGCCGATCAGCGCCACCGATCCGGACGGTGACAGCCTGACGCTGCTGGCGCAGTCCGCTGACGAGAACGTCGTCTCGGCGACAATCGACAACCAGGGCCGGCTGGTCCTGCGCGCCAACAACCCCGGCCAGACGGTCGTGATTGTGGTCGCCGACGACGGACGCGGTGGCACGGCGCGGGTGCAGTTCAACGTCTCCGTCGCCGCCCGCAACACCGACCCGTCCATCCAACCCATCCCCGACCAGACGCTGACCGCGGGGGATACCCTCGAGGTCGCCGTGAGCGCGTCCGACCCGGACGG
>DYEN01000188.1 GCA_020725705.1 Anaerolinea sp. | reverse complement strand
GCCGCACCGGTCTCGGCCAGCCCCGCGCCCTATGCTGCGCCTGCGCCGCGCCCGAACTCACCCTATCCCGCGTATGCGCCGAACGTGCCGGCTCCCGCGCCGGAGCTGGTGCTCTCCCGCGCGCGCCCGGCGGATATGCCGCTCGCCTGGCTGGAAGGGCGCGCCGGGGCGGCGGTCGGTCACCGCGACGTGCTCCAGCACGCGGACACGCTCGTGGGGCGCTCGACCGCCTGCGACGTGCAGATCGCCGACCCGAAGGTCTCGCGCCGGCATTTTCTGGTGCGCTATGCCAACGGGCAGTTCTTCCTGCAGGATCAGCAAAGCTCGCGCGGGACTAAAGTCAACGGCGAGCGTGTCATGGCGCAGCGCCTGGAAGACGGTGACCTGATCGCGATCGGCGATTCGGTGCTGGTTTTCCGGGTGGACCGCTCGCGGCGCAGCCAGAACGGGATGTAGGCCGGCACGGCTCGGGCGAGGGGCGAGCCCCCGCCCGGTGATTTAATTCGGAGTGGCGGTCTGCCGACAAGCGGGGCTACCCGGACCTGAGCAGCACCTGCGCGATCCAGCCGCTCCGCCCATCTGCGAACTCCACTTTCCACCACCAATGCTCGCCCGATGCCGTTGGCCCGTCGGTGATCACGCCGCGCTCGCCCGCGCTCACCGGTCCGGCGGCGCAGGTGGTGACGATCGGCGTCTCGCACAGCTCCAGGTCGAGCGTGGTGACAACAGTAGCGCCATCCTGCCAGCTCTCGACGCCATAGGTGATGACGGGCAGGGTTGGAGCGGCAGCGGGCGTCGGGGTCGGCGCGCCGGGCGTGTCGGCTATCCCGGTCGGCAGCGGGATCGGGGCAGGCGCCGGGCGGGTGGGTGTTACCACGCCGGGCGGCAGATCGGGCGGCTGCTGGTCGTCGGGCAGCGGGTTGCCGCCCTCGTCCACCACAACGATGCGCTGATGCAGGCTGGGGCCGTTGACCCAGCGCGTCTCTTGCCCCAGGTTGTCCACAACGAAGTACCAGAAGCCGTTGATCGCGTTGAGGTCCACTGCCGAGACGCGGTAGTTGTCGCCGGGCGTCAGTTCGGTGGCGGCGTCGGCGTCGATGGCGGCGCGCTCGAAGGCCGGGATAGGCTCGGTGCCCAGCACCTTGAACCACATCCCGCTGACAAGCTGCGGGCCGCTGTTGGGGGGCGGTGTCAGCGTCAGGACGGCGATGGTCGCCAACTGGGCGGTTTCGGTCAGTTCGAGCATGGCCTGTGTCGCCTGCGCGTCTGCCTGGCGCGTGGCGGCCAGATATGCCGCGGCGGTTGCAGCCTCGCCGGTCATGGCGGCCGGGTCGACGGTCGGCGTGGGAGCCGGGCCGCCGCCCACGTTCACGAGCAGCAGCATAAACCCCACGAAAACGACGAGCAGTGCCGCCAGGCCAACCGCCGTGATCAGCGCGTTGCCGCGCGCGATATCCAAGAGCACCGACCACGCGCTCTGCGCCGCCGGCTCGTCCACTTCAGGTGTGCCGTCGGGGATCTGTTCGCGGCGCGGCGCGATTGCGGGTGGCGGCTCGGGCAGGTGTTCCGGCGCGGCGCTCTCGTCCACCAGCGGCGCGGCGACGGGTTCGTCTGCCGGCTCCGCCGCGACCAGACGCAGCACGATGACCGAGATGTTATCTGCGCCGCCGCGCTCGTTGGCCGTTTCGATCAACAGGTCGACGGCGCGGTTGGGGGGCAGCGTGGCGACGGT
>DYEN01000187.1 GCA_020725705.1 Anaerolinea sp. | reverse complement strand
TACTCCCACCCCTCCAGCAGGCGCACGATCTCCGCGACGAACCAATCCGCCGATGCGCCGTCCAGCACGCGATGGTCGAATGCGAACGACAGGTAGACCATCGGGCGGATGGCGATCGCGTCGTTCTCCAGCACGACGACCCGCTTCTTGATCGCGCCCACGCCCAGGATGCCCGTTTGCGGCTGGTTGATGATCGGCGTGGCGAACAGGCTGCCCGCGACGCCGTGATTGGTGATGGTGAACGTGCCGCCCTGCACCTCGTCGGGGCGCAGCGCGTTTTGCCGGGCACGGCCCGCCAGGTCGTTGATCTGCCGCGCCAGGCCGATCAACGACAGCTCGTCGGCGCGTTTGATGACCGGCACGATCAACCCTTCGTCGAGCGCCGTGGCGATCCCCAGGTTGACTTCCGGCTTGAGCAGAATGCCATCGTCGGTCCACTCGCTGTTGACCAGCGGGTGACGGCGCAGGGCTTCGGCGGTGGCCGCGGCGAAGTAGGCGGTGAAGGTCAGGTTCACGCCCCGCGCGGCGAAGTCCGCCTTGTGCGCCTCGCGGTGCGCGACGACCCGGCTCAGGTCCGCCTCGAAGACGGTCGTGACGTGCGGCGCGGTCTGGAGCTTGCTGCGGACCATATGCTCGGCGATGCGGCGGCGCATGGGCGAGAGTGGGACTAGCTCGCCGGGCTTGCCCGGCGCGGGCGGCGCCTTGTGGACGTGGTCGGCGGGCGCGGGGCGGACCTGCTCGGCGACGGGCGCGGCAGCCGGTTTCTGGTACAGGTCGTCGGTCGGCTTGAACAGATCGCCGCTGCCGGGTTGCTCCCACGGCGGAACTTCCGCCGCGGCGGTCTGGGGCGCGCCGCGCTCAAGATAGGCCAGGATGTCTTTCTTGGTCACGCGGCCCCCGCGCCCCGTGCCGCGCACCCGGCTTAGATCGATGTTGTGCTCTGCCGCCATGCGCGCCACCACCGGCGTGACGTGCGGCATCCCTACGCGGGCGTTCGACGAATCACCCCCGGCGCGCGGGGGCGCGGCGCCGGCCCGTTGCGCAGCGATCGCCTGCGGCGCCTGCTCGGCGACCGTCTCCGGCACGGATTCGGCGGGTGGGGCGTGGTGGGCCTCGGCGGGCGGCGCCTGGGCCGGGATATCCTCGCCCGGCTGCCCGATAACCGCCAGCACCGTCCCCGCCGGGACGGTCTGCCCCTCGCTCACGTAAATTTTTAGCAGCGTACCGCTCACCGAAGCGGTGACCTCGGACGTGACTTTGTCGGTTTCGACTTCGAGCAGCGGCTCGTATTCCCGGACCGGATCGCCTTCCTGCTTGAGCCACCGGCCAACGGTTCCCTCAACCACACTCTCACCCATCTGGGGCATGATTACGCTGGTTGGCATAGCCATTGCTCCCTCAGTACGCCGCCAGTTCGCGGATGGCATCCGCGATGGTGTCCGGGTTCGGCATGTAGAAGTCTTGCATCGTGTGGGCGAAGGGCACGCCCGGCCGGTCGGGGCCGGTCAGGCGGCGGATCGGCCCGTCTATGTATTCGAACGCCTCGTCGCTGAGCAGCGCCGCGATCTCCGCGCCGTAACCCAGGAAGCGGTTGTCCTCATACACGATCAGTGCCTTGCCGGTTTTCTTGAACGACGCCAGCACCGTTTCCGTGTCCAGCGGGACGAGCGTGCGCAGGTCGACCACCTGGCAGGAAATGCCGTCCTGCCGGGCGACCGCCTCCGCCGCCTGAAGCACGTAGTAGTGCATCATGCCGTAGGCGTAGACGGTGACATCCGTGCCCTCGCGCGTGACCGCCGCCGGACCGATGGGCACAGTGTACTCGCCAGGGGGCACCTCGCCTTTGATCAGGCGATAGCCCTTTTTCGGCTCGAAGACCATTACCGGGTTCGGGTCGCGCACGGCGCTTTTCAGCAGACCTTTGGCGTCGTAGGGATTGCTGGGGATGACGATCTTCAAGCCCGGCCGGTGCGCGAAGAACGCCTCGACGCTCTGCGAGTGATACAGCCCGCCGCCGATCCCGCCGCCATAGGGCGCGCGGATGACCATCGGCACGTTCCAGTCGCCGCCGGTGCGGTAGTAGATCAGCGCCGCTTCGTTGACGATCTGGTTGAAGGCGGGGAAGATGTAGTCCGCGAACTGGATCTCGCAGATCGGGCGCATCCC
>DYEN01000186.1 GCA_020725705.1 Anaerolinea sp. | reverse complement strand
TTGATCCAGAACTGGTAGAAGCGGAACGGCGACGTCCGCTTGGGGTCCAGCCAAACGGCCCCGGCCTCGGTCTTGCCGAACTTCACGCCGCTGGACGACGTCACCAGGGGGACGGTCACGGCGTGCGCTTTGCCGTCCGCCACCTTGCGGATCAGCTCGACCCCGGCGGTGATGTTGCCCCACTGGTCGCTGCCGCCCATCTGGAACGTGCAGCCGTAATCCTGGTAGAGCCGCAGGAAGTCGTACGCCTGGAGCAGCATGTAGCTGAACTCGGTGAACGAGATGCCATCTTCGCTTTCCAGTCGCGTGCGGACCGAATCCTTGGCGATCATGTAGTTGACGGTGAAGTGCTTGCCGATGTCGCGCAGGAAGCCGATCAGGTTCAGCTTCGTCAGCCAGTCCGCGTTGTTGAGCAGCCGTGCCGGGTTGGGCACGCCTTCGAACTTCAGGAACTGGCTAAGCTGGCGCTTGATGCACTCCACGTTATGCGCCAGTTCTTCTTCTGAAAGCAAGGGGCGCTCCTTGGATTTGCCGCTCGGGTCGCCGATCATCCCGGTCCCGCCGCCCGCCAGCGCGATCGGGTGGTGGCCGTAGCGTTGCAGGTGCACCAGGACCATGATCTGCACCAGGTGGCCGACGTGCAGGCTGTCGGCGCTGGGATCGAAGCCGATGTAGGCGGTGACCCGCTCGCGGGCCAGGACTTCCTCAGCGCCCTCGGTCGTGTTGTGGATCAACCCTCGCCAGCGAAGTTCGTCGACGAGGGTGCCGGTGAGTTCTGCCGTCGTCATGCAGATTGCTCCTATCCAGCCCCAGGCGGGGCAGTCATGGCGCGCAACGCGTTGCGCGCCGCAGCAAACATAATGTCCACTGGCGGGCGGGCATCGGTCCAGCGTGCCCAGGCCAGCGCGCCCTGCCACACCAGCATCCCCAGCCCGCCGAACGCGCGCAGCCCCGCTGCCATGAAGCGGCGCATCAGCGCGGTGACCGGCGGGTTGTAAACCAGATCGTACAGCAGCGCGTGCTCCGGCAGCGGGATGTCGTCCGGCCAGGGCGAGCGCTCGACATCCGGCGCCAGGCCGAGCGGCGTGCAGTTGATCACCAGGTTGGCCCCCGGCGCGTGCGCGGCCAGCTCGTCGTAGCCGATCACCCCGGCGCTGCCGTCCGGCTCGCGGCTGACGCTCACAATCGAGCGCGCGCCCATCTGCTCCAGCGCGTAGATCACCGCCCGCGCGCTGCCGCCGGTGCCCAGCACCAGACAGTTGAGCCGGTCCGGCGCGACACGGTACATCTGCAGATCGCGCCGGAAGCCTTCCCAGTCGGTGTTGTCGGCCTGCAGCGTGCCGTCCGGCAGGACGGTGAGCGTGTTGGCCGCGCCGATGGCCTGAGCGGCGGGCGTCACCTCGCCGATCTGCGGCAGGTCAAGGACGGCGCGCTTGTGCGGCACGGTCACGTTGAAGCCCCGGAAGCCCTCGTCCATCCGCCGCGCCACCTCGTCCGCCAGCCGCCCCGGCGGGACGGGCAGCAACTCGTAGCGCCAGTTCATCTTCAGGGCCAGGAAGGCTGCGTTATGCATGGCGGGCGAAAGACTGTGCTCCACCGGCCAGCCGAACAGCCCGACCCGCGTCGTCTGGTTGGCCTGCTCGCTCATGCTGTGCGCTCACCGCGCTCGTCTGCGATTATCTGTTCCACGTTCGCGCCAAGCGTCTGCAGCGTCTCGACAAACCCCGGAAACGAATCCTCGATGCAGCGCGCGTTGGTGACGGTGGTCGGCCCATCCGCTACCAGCCCGGCCAGGACCAGCGCCATCGCCACGCGATGATCGTCGTGCCCGTCGACGGTGGCGCCGCGCAGCCGCTGCGGCCCGCTAATGCGGAAGCCGTCCGGCCATTCCTCGATGCTGGCGCCCAGCTTGCGCAGCTCTGCCGCCATCACCGCGATGCGATCCGTCTCTTTGACACGCAGTTCTTCCGCGCCGCGCACCTCGGTCACGCCCTCGGCCTGGGTTGCGGCGATCATCAGCGCCGGGAACTCGTCGATGGCACGCACCACCCAATCGCCCGCGATCGCGGTACCGTGCAGCGCCGAGGGCCGGGCGACCAGGTCCGCTACCGGCTCGCCCGATTCGGCGCGCGGGTTATTCTGCGCGATGCCGGCGCCCATGGCACCCAGAATATCAAGGATGCCGGTGCGCGTTGGGTTGACGCCCACCCCCGCGATCGTCACCTCGCCGGCGCCGGCGAGCAGCGCCGCCACCAGCACGAACGCTGCAGAGGATAGATCACCCGGCACGCTCAGGTCAAGGGGTTGCAGCCGGCCGGGCGGGATGAGAGTCACGCAGCAGCCGTCCGCCGTTTCCACATCGGCGCCCATGGCGCGCAGCATCCGCTCGGTGTGATCGCGCGCCGGGCCGGGTTCGATGACGGCGGTCGGCCCGCTGGCGAGCAGCCCGGCCAGCAGAATGCTGCTCTTGACTTGGGCGCTGGCGACCGGCATCCGGTAGGCGATCCCGTGCAGCGGCGACCCAACCACGCGCAACGGGGCGCAGCCGCGCGTATCCGTGATCTGCGCGCCCATCTGGCGCAGCGGCTCGACCACGCGGCGCATCGGGCGGCGGCGAAGCTGAGCGCTGCCGTCCAGCACGCTGTTGAAGCGCTGCCCGGCCAGCACGCCCGCCAGAAGCCGGATCGCGGTCCCTGCGTGGCCGCAGTCGAGCGGCGCGGCGGGCGGCTCCAGGCCGCGCAGTCCGCGCCCGTGCACGATCAGCGTCGTCTGGTCGGGCGTCTCGATCTCCACGCCCAGCGCCCGCATCACGCGCAGTGTGGCGCGCGTATCCCCGGCGGACAGGCTCCCGCGGACCCGGCTGGTCCCGTCCGCCAGTGCGCCGAGGATCAGCGCGCGGTGCGAGATCGACTTGTCGCCGGGCACGCGGCAGGCACCCTGCAACGCGCTCCCCGGACGCACCCGAACCTGAACGTCGTGTATCAGAGACTCGCTCATGTGATCAGACGCTCTCCATAGGCGGTGGTATAGGCTCGACGAGCTTCGACGATGGCGCCCAGCTCGCGCTGGAGCGCGGGCGCGTCGTCGAGCAGACATTCCAGCGCATCCAGATGTTCGCGCAGCTCGGCGGCGGCGCGTCGAAGCTCGTGGGCGTTGGTGCTGAACATCCCGGCAATCATGCTCTCGGCGGTGCGGGCCAGGCGGGTCGCCCCGTCGAACCCGCCCGCGGCCAGGGCGTAAACGTCCGGATCCTGGGCCGCGCGCGCCATCGCCAGCCGCATCAGGGCGAAATTGAGCAAGTGCGGCAGATGGCTGGTCAGGGCGGTCAGTTCGTCGTGGCGGCACCGATCCATCCACAGCGGATGCGCCCCGACGGCATGCACGAGCGCCTCGGCCAGCGCGCGGGCGTCGGGGGTGGTGCGCGCCGTCTCGCATAGCACGAAGCGCGCGCCCCGGTAGAGCGTCGAGATGGCGTGCTGATAGCCGTTTTCCGCCAGCCCGCACATCGGGTGCCCGCCGACGGCGCGCACGCCGTCCGGCAGGCGATCCAGCGCGGCGCAGATCTGCGTTTTGGTGCTACCCAGGTCGATGACCAGCGCGCCGGGCCGGGCGTCCAGGGCCGCGACCTGGCTCACGATCCGGTCGGCGGGGATCGCCAGCACAATGATGTCGGCGCCCTGCGCGCTGGCGGACTCTTCGTCGATGGCGCCCGTTCGCCGGGCGTGCTCGACCGCTTCGGGGATCAGATCGTGGCCGGTCAGGCGCTCGACCTGCCCGCGCAGCGCCAGCGCCAGCGAGCCGCCCATCAGCCCCAGCCCGACGATGTGGACGGTGCAGCCAGCCAGCGATTCAGGCATGTGGCTCCACCACCTGCGGGCTGGGCGCGACCTGGCGCCCGACGACCGGCGCGAGCTGGCGCAGCTTTTCGACCAGGGCGGCGAACCGCTCCGGCTTGAGCGACTGTTGCCCGTCCGACTGCGCGATTTCCGGGTGCATGTGCACTTCCACGATGATCCCGTCCGCTCCCGCAGCGACCGCGCCCATCGCGACCGCCTCGACATATTCCCACTTGCCGACGGCGTGGCTTGGGTCCGCGATCACCGGCAGATGCGAGATATGCTTGAGGACGGGGATGGCGTTGATATCGAAGGTGTTGCGGGTATACGTCTCGAAAGTGCGGATGCCGCGCTCGCAGAGCATGACCCGCATATTGCCATGGCTCAAGATGTACTCGGCGGCCATGAGCAGTTCCTCGATGGTGTTGCTCATGCCGCGCTTGAGCAGCACGGGATGCTGGCTCTCGCCGACGGCATGCAGCAGGGCGTAGTTCTGCATGTTGCGCGCGCCCACCTGTAGCACGTCGGCATAGTCGCACACCAGCGGGACAAGCGCCGGGTCCATGACCTCGGTGACGACCGGCAGGCCGGTTGCCTCGCGGGCTTCGGCCAAATAGCGCAAGCCCTCTTCGCCCAGCCCCTGGAAGCTGTAGGGCGAGGTGCGCGGCTTGAAGGCGCCCCCGCGCAGGGCGGTCGCGCCGGCCTCGCGCACGGCGTGAGCCGTCTCGATGATCTGCTCGCGGCTCTCAACCGAGCACGGACCGGCGATGATTGCCAGGTTCGGCCCGCCAACTTCGATCCCGTTAAGCGGCACCAAAGTGTCGTCGGGGTGGAATTCGCGGCTGGCGATCTTGTACGGATGCGTGACGGGTACGACCTGCTGCACGCCCGGCAGCAAGCTGAGCTTGTCGCGATCGATGGGCGTGCCGCGCCCGATCACGCCGATGATGGTGCTCCTTGCCATGCGACAGGTGCACGTCGTAGCCCATGGCGCGGATGCGGGCGATGACCTCGGAAATATCGCGGGCGTTGGCGTTGGCGTTCATCACAACGATCATGGGTATGCTCTCCTGGTCGTGCCGGATGCTCTCGCTCGGTTACAGGGCAGGGCGGGTCACACGATCGGGACGCAGTGTCACTGCGTCCCGTAAGTAAACGTGCTGAATCTCCTGAGGCGTGCGCTCGGTGTTCCAATGGATGAGGGCACGCACGCAGCGCGGCAGGCCATGCGGCACAGCCATTTCGTGCCCGCACAGGATCGCGACATCCAGCCAACCAAGCTGGCGTGCGGCGAGGGCGGGATATTCCGCGGTCAGATCGGGCGTGGTGGTCAGCATCAGGCTGCACACATCGTCCGGCTCGATCCCGTTGGCCGCGATCATCGCTTCAAGCAGCTCGCGCGTGGCGCTGAGAATGGCGTCGGCGGTGTTGGCCTCAACGCTGATCGCGCCGCGCACGCCCCGGCAGCGGATCGGTCGTTCGGGCTGGACAGTGGTCACGGTCTCTCTCCTTCACGCGGTCGGTTTTTAGCGCGTCTATAACACCAAAAAGGGCGCCGAGCTTGTGCTCGGCGCCCCGTATTTCTCGCTTGAAACTGGGACTAGCAGCCACCTGGGGCGGTCGCCAAGCTCGGACCCGTTGTATGGCGCTCAAAGTAGAAATAAAAGCCAAACCAGACCCAGGCGGTGTTCTGGTCGAGGTGGTTGGAGCGGATAGAGCGCTGACGAGCCTGCATGGCGAGTTCGGTTCTTTCTGTTCGTATATTAGCCCACAGAGTAACACAGCCCGGCGGGCGCTGTCAATCCGTCCGTGCATTTTGGTGCAAAATGACGAGGGGTGTTCCCCTCACCCCAAACCCCTCTCCCTCTGCGGCTGCGCCGCGGGGAGAGGGGCTTTCAAGTGCCCCAAGTTCCCCTTCTCCTGGTACGCGAGGGAGAAGGGGCTAGGGGATGAGGGGGTACCAGCTGCCTAAACCGCCGCCGCGCGGGCAGGGCGGATCTCGCGCGCCGGGAACTGCCCGTCAATCACGGTGCGGTAGTACGCCTCCATCGTCATGTCTGTGCGCTGGTTGGCGCGCATGAACCGGTTGTAGATCGCCATCGGCACGCCGCGATACAGCATCACGCGGCCATCCCGGAAGGTGACTTCCATCGTCTGGTCGTCAGCGTCATAACCGACCGAACGGAATACGGGATCGTTCACTGTCACGCGGGTCATAAGTCTCTCCCTCAGAATTTTCTTTAATCTACATTATACAAATTACCGCGCGCGAAAGCAGGTTATTTATTGAGATTCTGATAGTATATATGTAAACTATTCGTTATACTCTGATTGCTCGCTATCGTCGGACGGACAGTAGAGAAATAAGGGATAGATTCGCATGAAGGTTGAAATCTGGTCGGACATCGCCTGCCCGTGGTGCTACATCGGCAGCGTCCGGTTTGAGAAGGCGCTCGCGCAGTTCCCGCATCGCGATCAGGTCGAGGTGATCTGGCGCAGCTATGAGCTGGATCCGCACGCGCCCCGCCAGGCGACGTACACGGTCACCGAGATGCTGGCGCGGAAATATGGGGTGAGCATCGAGGAAACCGAAGCGATGGTCGCGCGGACGGCACGCACCGGCGCGCAGGAAGGGCTGAAGCTACGGTTTGATCGCGTCCAGCCGGTCCGCACGTTTGACGCTCACCGCCTGCTGCACCTCGCGGCTAAGCACGGCGTGCAGGGCGAGCTCAGTGAGCGGCTGCACAAGGCACACTTCACCGATGGGGAGAACGTGGCCGATCACGAGACGCTGATCCGCCTGGGGACCGAGGCGGGTCTGGACGCCGGCGAGGTGCGTCAGATGCTCGCCAGCGACGCCCACGCCGGCGACGTGCGCGCCGATATCCAGCGCGGGATGGCGTTCGGCTGCCAGGGCGTCCCCTATTTTGTGTTTGATGAGCGCTATGCCGTCTCCGGCGCGCAGATGCCAGACGTGTTCCTGGGCGCGCTGCACCGCGCCTGGGCGGACTTGCACCCGGCGGTCCAGATGCTCGGCGGGGAAAGCGGCGCGGCGTGCGACGGCACGGAGTGCGCGATAGGCGGTTAGCCGCCGGCGCGCGGCCGGTTACGCGGGTGGGGCGGGTGCGCCGTTGGGCGAGCCTGCTCCGCCCGTTCGTGCGATTCGTCCAAAGTTTTGCTCATTGGCTTGACAAGCCGCGCATTCCCTGCTACTTTGTTACCTAACCAAGCGCATACATCAAAAGCTGCGATCTGGGATAGTACGCGTCAAGGCGGTGTTCAGAGAG
>DYEN01000185.1 GCA_020725705.1 Anaerolinea sp. | reverse complement strand
GACCAGGACAAGATGGGCGTCGCGCTGGCGAAGCTGGCCGAAGAAGACCCGACGTTCGTGGTCAAGGTCGACGAGCAGACAGGTCAGACGCTGATTCACGGCATGGGCGAGCTGCACCTGGAAGTGCTGGTTGATCGCCTGTTCCGCGAATTCAAGGTTGATGCCCGTGTCGGCAAGCCGCGCGTCTCTTACCGCGAGACCATCACGCAGCCGGCTGAAGGTGTCGGGCGTTTCGTGCGGCAGACGGGCGGCAGCGGCCAGTACGGCCATGCCGTCATCCGGCTCGAGCCGCTGCCTGAGGATGCGGACGCGGATCTCGTCTTCGAAAACCGGATCGTCGGGGGCGCGATTCCTAAAGAATTCATCCGCCCGGTCGAAGAGGGTGTGCGCGAGGCTGCTCAAAGCGGGGTGTACGCCGGCTATCCGCTGGTGCGGGTCAAGGCTACGCTGATTGACGGGTCCTATCATGAGGTGGACTCGTCCGAGATGGCCTTTAAGATCGCCGGTTCGATGGCGCTCAAAGATGCGGTCCATCATGGCAAGCCGGTTCTGCTCGAGCCGTATATGCGGGTCGAAGTGGTCGTGCCGGAAGAATACGCTGGCGACATCATCGGCGATCTGTCCAGCCGGCGCGCGAACATCACCGGCATCGACGCGCGCGGCGATGGCGTCTCCGCCATTCATGCCGAAGCGCCGCTGGGTGAGATGTTTGGCTACGCGACGCACCTGCGCAATATGTCGCAGGGGCGCGGTAGCTTCACGATGGAATTCCAAAAGTACGTACAAGTTCCCGATTCGATCGCGGAAACAATCATCAAGGGCGGCGGTTAAAGCGCCGGCGCCGCGCGACGGGACGCAATCTCAGGAGGCATCATGAGCAAGGGCAAGTTCGAGCGAACGAAGCCGCATGTGAATGTGGGGACGATCGGGCACATCGACCACGGCAAGACGACCCTGACGGCGGCCATCACCAAGGTGTTGTCGCTGAAGGGTTGGGCGGACTTCACCGCCTTTGACCAGATTGACAATGCGCCGGAAGAAAAGCAGCGCGGCATCACGATCGCCATTTCGCATGTGGAGTATCAGACGGCCAAGCGGCACTACGCGCATGTGGACTGCCCGGGGCACCGCGACTACATCAAGAACATGATCACCGGGGCGGCTCAGATGGACGGGGCCATTCTGGTGGTGGCTG